>CAZLKP010000037.1:0-2602 GCA_964560095.1 uncultured Bacteroidia bacterium | reverse complement strand
CCGGGATTGTAGCAGAAGGAATCGTTGGTGAAACTGACACCTGGATTTACCCCTCAACCGGCACGGAGAAGTGCTCCAGCCGGTCCTCGCCAGATTGGCGACTAACCTTTTGGTATGGTCCCGAAGGGATTGCAGGTGCCGGTACGCCTTGTCCGAGCAGGAGGTCGGGGTTTTTAAAGCGGTAAATCTCATCGAACAGCCCGGCATCCAAAAATCCTTGCAGGGTATTTCTCCCGCCTTCAATCAGGCAACTATGGATATCCAGAGAGGCAAGCGTTTCGACAATGGTTTGGGGCGAATGATTTGGAATGCTGATACTGCTTGGTGAAGCAGAATGCTTTTCCAGAACGTAAGACGTGGGTGGTTCCTGAAATAGTTGCAGGCTGGCAGGAAGGGCTTGACTATTGGTGTTCCAGACGATTCGAATGGGAGAGGAGCCAGGAAAATGCCTGGTAGTTAATGAGGGGTTATCCACAATGGCAGTTCTGGACCCGATCAGAATGCCCTGGAAGGAAGCCCTCAACTGGTGGACGAGCCTGCTGCTTTCGATCCCAGTAATAGCAGTTCGCTCCGGATACCGGTTGTGGTCCAGACCTGCAATGAAACCGTCGCCGGATTCTGCCCATTTCAGGCACAGGTATGGTCGTTGCTTGTGCATACGGGTAAAAAAGATACGATTGAGCTCGACAAATGGTGAAGGGTCTTCTGCCATGATGACCTCTACACCGTGATTCCTCATTCGCTTGATTCCTTTGCCCGAAACCTTAGGGTTGGGATCCACACAGCCAATGATCACCCTGGGAATGTTGTGCCTGATGATCAGATCCGCACAGGGAGGGGTTTTCCCGACATGTGCACAAGGCTCCAGGGAAACATACATAGCAGCAGAGGGTAAACATGTTTGATCAGCTACTGCACGAATGGCATTTACCTCTGCATGAGGTCCTCCTGGAAATTGATGGTACCCTTCCCCAATGATTTTTTCCTGATACACAATCACCGCTCCAACCATAGGATTGGGCTGAACGAATACACCGCCCTTTCGGGCAAGCTGAATGGTGCGCTGGAGAAATATCTGATTGGGATTCATGAGCAAATAAAAAAAGGGTAAGAACCATATCGCACCGATCAACCACTTACCGCTGCTTCCTTTCGGACCTCACGGAGTTCAGAGGGATCTGGTCGTATAGTCTTACCCGACCACAAACATACACAGGCCCGTGGGATTGTCAAAATGCAGGGAAAAAAGGCCGGCTCAAGGGGAGAGCCGACCTACTGTACAAGGGGAAATGGAAATGCTTCTGGGGCTTATCTTCGAATGGTAAACTTGTCGAGATCAGCCTCTCCAGACTCGTCTGTTAGGTTCATCAGATAAATGCCTTCGTCAAAAGGCTGAGATCCAGCTCCGTGTAAGGTGCCCGAAGGTCAATGCCGGTTTTTGCATGTATCTGTTTGCATATCAGGTCAGACACACATCTAAATATCAATATTCGCGTATTTGGCGTTTCGCTCAATAAATTCACGGCGGGGGGCCACATCATCTCCCATGAGGGTGGAGAAGAGGCGGTCGGCGTCGGCAGCGCTTTCGATGGAGACGAGTTGCAGGGTACGCGTCTCTGCATTCATGGTGGTGTCCCAGAGTTGTTCGGGGTTCATTTCACCGAGGCCCTTATATCTCTGCACATGTGCCTTAGATTCATCGCCGCCAGCGATTTCTACTAGGGCCTCTTTCCGGTCTTCTTCTGTCCAGGCGTATCGGAATTTTTTTCCTACTTTGACCTGATAGAGTGGGGGAGCGGCGATGTACACATGGCCTGCCTCAATCAGGGGGAGCATGTAGCGATAAAAGAGCGTCAAAATCAGGGTCCGAATGTGTGAGCCATCCACATCGGCATCAGTCATGATGATGATTTTGTGGTAGCGGAGCTTTTCAAGGTTGAATTCTTCGTCCTGACCGATCCCTGAGATGCCGAGGGCCAGGATGATATTTTTGATTTCTTCATTTTCGTAGATCCGGCTGGGGTGAGCTTTTTCCACGTTGAGGATTTTCCCTCTCAGGGGCAGGATCGCTTGGTATTTTCTGTCTCTTGCTTGCTTGGCTGATCCACCGGCAGAGTCGCCCTCCACGAGGAATATTTCGCACTCTTGGGGCTTGCGTGAGGAGCAGTTGGCCAGTTTGCCTGGCAGGCCCCCCCCAAGGACAGAGGCTTTTTTCTGGACAGCATCCCGGGCTTTTTTCGCAGCATTCCGGGCTTCAGCAGCGATCAGCACCTTTTGAATGATGGCTTTGGCGACGTTGGGATTTTCTTCCAGATAATCCCGAAGGCTCTGAGAAACAATGGATTCCACGATGCCGGAAACTTCACTATTTCCCAGCTTGGTTTTGGTCTGCCCTTCAAACTGTGGTTCAGCGACCTTAACCGAAATGACGCAGGTCAACCCTTCCCGGAAGTCGTCGCCGGACAAGGTAAACTTGATTTTTTTGAGGTATCCTTCCGTTTCCGCATAGGTTTTCAGCGTTCTGGTCAGGGCTTTTTTGAAGCCGGAAATGTGGGTGCCCCCTTCGTGGGTGTTGATGTTATTGACGTAGGAGTGAATGTTT
>CAZLKP010000036.1:3845-19120 GCA_964560095.1 uncultured Bacteroidia bacterium | reverse complement strand
GGCGAGCAGCCCCGAAAACATGGGGGCACCATCGACCTCTCCCTGAGAGGCGAGTGCAATGCCGAGGCACAACGGGATGGCTACCAGAAACACAACAATGCCGGAAGGGATATCTCGTTGAAGCTGGTCCAGCATGCCCAGCTTTGCAGAAGAGTCTTTAGGTTGTCTCATTCAATGATTATAACTAGCGTGTGATTGAGTCGGATAGGGTGTAAACCAAGCATGGGTGTGAAAGAGTGTGTGAAGATAAATCTAACAACAAATGATAGGAATAACATTATTGAAGTCAGGCAGGTGGTTACCTTCGTTTGTCTTCATGAAGGGACAGAGATATTTTTTGCACATTCACAGAAGATCTATCCGATGATATGGCTGATGCTCCTGCTTACGGCTACCGCGCGGTTGGCGTGATGACCGGAACGTCTCTCGATGGAATTGACCTGGCCTGCTGTCGGTTTCGGGTGGTTGGGGATGAATATGAATACGAACTTGAGAAAGCTCTCACCCTTCCTATGGACGAACACTGGCGTTCCAGAATCTATCATTTGCCCAACCAGCAGGCTGAAACCTTTGCCAAAACCCACATTTATTTTGGGCATTTTCTCGGGCAGGCCATCCGGGATTTCATCTCTGACCTGGAGGCAGCTCCTGACTTTGTGGCCTGTCATGGCCAGACCATTTTTCATCAGCCGCATAAATCATTCACGTTTCAGATTGGAGATGGCGAAACCATCGCCAGTTACCTGCCTTGTCCGCTGGTCACGAATTTTCGCAACAAAGATGTGGCATTGAAAGGCGAAGGTGCCCCCCTCGTGCCACTGGGAGAACAATATCTATTCAGGAATCACCGATTGTTTTTAAACCTGGGAGGCATTTGTAACCTGACCTGGCAAGGCCTGGCATTTGATGTAACAGCATGCAATCTGGTGCTGAACGCCATCTTTCGCCAGTTTTTTGAAGGAGACTTTGATGGGGATGGTCAGGTGGCGGCTGCCGGGCAGCAGGATTCAGAGCTGGCTCATGCGCTGGATAGTCTGGCATACTACCGGATTCCGCCGCCGAAATCACTGGGTTGGGAGTGGGTGCAGGCTGAGATGTTACCAGCCATCACGCGCTCAAGGGCTTTGCCGGAAGATTTGCTGCACACAACCGTCCGACATATTGCGGGTCAGATTGCCCGGGCCGTGCACAAATTGCAAACAGGGCCTCAGACCATGATGGTGACGGGAGGGGGGCGATATCACCAGTATCTCATGGCCTGCCTGGAGGAGTCGCTCGGCCCGATGAATGTCCGTATTGACACCCATACATCACAGGACATTGTGGATTTCAAGGAGGCGATCATCTTCGCCTTTCTGGGCCTGCGACTGATGGAAAGCAAGCCTACGACTCTGGCTTCTGTGACCGGTGCGAGCCAGGATGTGGTGGCGGGTTCGATTCATCTGCCTCCCGGTGGAGGGTGGAGAATGGTTGCTGGTTTTTAGTTGTTGATGTGTGGGTTCAAGTAATCGAATCCATAAACGGCATGAAGGCGGGCACCTTAGAGTGGGCCCGCCATTCATTAACCCCGATCACCCTAAAATTCTTAGGCGACACTCTCCTCAGCCTTCGTGTTGTTGAGGTGGAAGGGTTCCAGTTCTGGATGGTTGAGGGTAAGAACCGGAATTTCGAGGTGGTTAACGAGTGCCTCCGTGACGCTGCCGGTAAAGATGCGCTTCAGTGGCTTTTTGCCAAAGTGAGCGACTGCAACCATATCAGCGCTGTTATTTTCTGCGAATCGTTCGATGCCTGCTTCGATGTCGAGGTCACCGGATTCGTGAATGTAACAGGGAAGTGCCCAGCAGAGTTCTTCAAATTCCTCCATCTTTTCGCGCACCGAGCTTGTTATCTTGAAGCCGGGATAGGTGGCAATATTGACCAGATGGATATGTGAGCCGAAATGACGGGCAAATTCAATCAGTTCTTCAAAGGGTTTTTTGGCTTCTTCCCGGAAATCGGACGCGAATACGATGGACTTGAAGTCGGTGTTAATAGGGTTGTCCTTGACAACCATCACCGGCTTATGGGCATGGCGAACGATTTTCTGGGCATTAGAACCAAATAAATATTCTCTCATTCCATCAGCTCCGCGGCTTCCCATCACGATGAGGTACACACCTTCCTCTTCGATGTAGCGAGAGACCACATCAATGAGGTCTCCGTGGGAATAGGAAGTGACGATGCGTACCGGTATGCCCCGATAACGATCTTTGAGGTTGCGAAATGACTTTCGCGTCTCCTGGATCCTGGCCATCGATTCAGGAAAATCCATTTTTTCCTTCTCAGATAGCTGGTCCCATAAAGGATGCACATGCACCCTTGTATAGAAATGGACCTCTGAACTGGTCTTTCTTGCGATTTCCATCGCCACATCTGCCGCATTCATTGCGCAGTCAGAGAAATCGGTCGGAACGAGTATCTTTTTCATTGCTTTTTCTGAATCTTCATGTGCCAATTTGCATCGGGTTTCCAAGGCGTATAATGATATGGGTTCGGAGGCTTCATGACTTTTATCACGTAGTAAAAAAAGAGTGTCAGGAATGAGTGTCGGCAATGATTGATCATTCGTGTATCATTTTCTTGCATTTCGTGACCCATCAGGGCACCTATTTGTGCCTTCTCTCCGTATATAATACAGAGCATTTTATCAATAGTACTACCCAGGTAATGTATCAACTGCCTTTGCGCTCAAAGCGCAACGAGGCTGATGTACATTCATTGAATCCAATTGTCGTAGAGGAACATGTGGCGAACAGCAAGCATATTTATCAAGAAGTTATGGTTTTCATTGCCCATCCGTCTGGTCATGCGGCAATTGTACAGCCACAAGATGCTGCTGCTGTTCTGGGTGTTTTTGCTGGCAGTCGTTTCCGGTGCTATAGGTGAGACCTTTGGTGGTCCCTACTTGTTTTTGGAGCCCGAGTATCTCGGTCAGGAGAATTTTTGGAGCACCCTGCTGGTAGGTAGTGCCCTGGGATCCTTCCTGTTTGCCTACGCGATCACCTTTTACATCAATGAGAGCTACAGATTCCACTTCATTGGCTTCTGCAAGCATCCGTTTTTTCTCATGGCCTACAACAACTTCCTGGTTCCGGGAAGTTTTTTATTGCTGTATTTTTACCGTTTTATTTCTTATCACCGATCCTTGTCATATGGTGGTGGTTGGCACTTGTTTGAATTGCTTTCAGGGTTGATCGTCGGGATTTTGGTGGCATTTGCCATTTCAGCAACCTACTTTTTTGCAGAAACGTCCATTTTTACCCGCTTCGGTGACCGACTCGAAAAAAGCATCGAAAAATCAAAAGCCGAGAAAGGCCGTTGGATTATTTTGGGAAAAGCCCGTGAAAGCATCCGCTCTGGACAAAGAGCGGATTATTACCTGGAATTTCCAATCCGCATCCGCAAGGTGAAAAAACTCGACAAAGCACGTCTGGTGGAACTAGTCAAACTGCTTAACGAGCACCACGGCAAGCTGCTCCTCCTGCAGATCCTCACGTTTGCCCTGGTAGCCATCCTGGGCTTGCTGGAAAGTAATCCGGTATTTCAGATCCCTGCTGGCGCCAGCTTTTTGCTTATGCTGTCGTTTCTGATGATGGCCCTGGGTGCTGCTACGTTCTGGTTCCGTCGCACCGGGCTGGTTGCCGTTCTTGTCGGATTTGGCCTCATTTATTTCTACGGCGACCTGGATTCCTTCAGAGACCGGCACCACGTGCCTGGCATCAGTTATGAACATGCGACTCCTTATACACGGGATCACCTGCAGTCCCTGGAAGACGATGCCATGTACGAGCAGGACAGAGAGGCGACACTTGCCTAC
The DNA here is from genome assembly GCA_964560095.1 of uncultured Bacteroidia bacterium. Taxonomy (GTDB): domain Bacteria; phylum Bacteroidota; class Bacteroidia; order J057; family J057; genus JANQTF01. The sequence goes on along the minus strand of CAZLKP010000036.1, from coordinate 15,264 downwards.
CTGGAAAACTGGAAGGCCCGCTATCAAGAAAAGTATGGAGAAGACGTGTTGCCGCATGCGGCGTTTGTATCCGCATCAGGGGGGGGGTTGAGATCGGCCTTCTGGACCTTCCGGACCATGCAATACCTCGACAGTATCAGCAACGGACGCCTGTCAGATGAAGTGAGGCTGTTTTCGGGTGCTTCGGGGGGGATGTTTGGTTTGTCCTATTTTCGTGAGCTGTATTGGCGAAAAGCGACAGGTCTGGATATTAACTTGCAGAATAACCAGTACAGCGACAACCTGTCGAAAGATATGCTCAACCGGATTTTTTTCCGGATGTTCTCGGATCTGTTTATGCCATCCCGTCAGGTGAAAATAGACGGGCATATCATGAGCAAAGAAGCGGGATATTCGTTTGACCGTCAGTTGGAGGTCAATCTTCCCGAGCTTCGTGGCCGACGCCTGGGAGATTATTCCCAGGCAGAATCCGATGGTATCATTGCGCCCCTCGTGCTGGAACCTACCATCATCAATCAAGGCAGAAAGCTGTTTATCTCCAGTCAGCCGGTCTCCTTTTTGGTCCATCCGGGGGAAATCACCGATTATTACCGAAGCCGCTCAGACGGCATCGAGTTTCGCCGCTTTTTCCAGAGGCACCAGCCTGACAGCCTGCACTTTGTGTCTGCGCTTCGGATGAATGCGACCTTCCCGGTGATTTTGCCAGTGGTGTCTCTGCCTTCGGAGCCCGAAATGCAGGTCATGGATGCTGGTGCACTCGATAATTTCGGTACGCAGACAGCGATCAAATACCTCTTTGAGTTCAGTGACTGGTTTGAGGCCAACACGGCCGGGGTGCTAATGGTGCAAATCCGGGATTCTGACCGGGAAGAACCCATCGAAAAGCCTGGTAATTATGGTCTGCTCAGCAACCTCTTCACGCCTATCGGGGGCGGTTACAAGTCCATGATGGAAGCCAAAGATCTCGCCAATGACCATTTGCTGGAGTATGTGAAGGAATGGTATTTCGGACCGATTGATGTGATTTCGTTTGAATACCCATTGGAACAAATGGAACAGCCCACATCGCTCAGCTGGCACCTCACCCGGCGGGAAAAACGAAACATTGAACAGGCCCTGGCTGAAATCCGTCAGCGGGAAGACCTGCTGGCGCTCGAACGAATCTACCGACCCAGCCTCATCGCTCAGTCCAAACCTTGAATCATGCCCCCACTTCCAGCATTCCCACATCTCCGCCTCCCTTTTTGACGTGGCGAACTTGTGATTGGGTGACTTTGGCCCCCTTCAGGTCTGTGCCACGAAAATCAACCCCCTCAATGTTCGCTTCTCTCAGATCTGCATCCACCAGTCGCGCGCCCAGGAGATTGCAGTGGCTCAGATCAGCCGCTGCAAAAGTAACTTCGATGAGTTCTGCCCCCCGGAAATTGGCTTCTGATAATTTTGCCTGTGAAAAAGCGGCTCCCCGGGCGTAACAGCCCTCAAAGTTGGCGCCAACACCCTGAATGTTTCCCAGGTTCGTTCGCATCAGCTTTGCTCCCTGCAGATTGGCACGCTCCAGATCACTTCCCTTGAGATCGACCTCGATCAGGTTGGCAACAGCCAGGTTGGCGTCCTTGAGGGAAAGCTTGGACACGCCCATTCGATTCAGACGGCGAATGTTTCCGACGATTCGGTACGTGGCCTCTTTACCTTCCCAGCCCCGAAAGTCATCGATCTCCTCCAGATAGCGCTGCACATCTTCACGGTGGCGGGTGATGCGGTCATAAATAGCCAGGATGATCCCAAAGAGCAGGATGTCGAACAACATCCCGTGTGCCTCCACCACAATGTCTTTGCCCGTAAGGGGATATTCCTGATCCAGAAAAAACAGGGCAATGGTCGTCAACACACCGATAACAATGAAGAGGAGGGCTTGCCCGCCGATAGCCTGATAGATTTTGGTTCGCAATTCTGATAGCATGAGAACCAATATCTTAATTTTTCTATTTCCTAGGAGTAAGGGCCGGGTTCTCATTCACCCCAACCCCTTCTACAACTCCTCAGTCATCTGCACAGGGGCTTAAAGAAGCTCTGGTCTCGCTGGGTAGCGGGCCGCTTCTCATTCACCCCAAAACCCTCTCCAACCCCTTGGTCATCCGCACAGGGGCTTTAAAAAAGTTCCTGTCTCGCTTCTCGCCTCTGACTTCTCGGTTCTCAATTCCGGTAATCCAGCGACGCAAAGGCATATCTGGGAGCCAGATGTCCCTCCAGTTCATCTTCTACTATATCCAGGACCTCCGGCATCCAGAGCATACGGTAGTGGCCGGTTTGCTCCAGCGGCAGATAGCGGCTGTTGAGGGTTTGAGCCACGATTTCCACGGCATTGTCGAAGGGAATGACCCGGTCGCGGCGATCGTGGACAATGAGCAATTCGTCGTATGGAGCGCTATGGAGCAGCTTGGCCACCGTCACCTGGTCAATCTCTACATCCAGTAGGTCTTCCACCATGTGGATCAGGCGATCGTAAGCGCGTTGGCCCAACCCGATCTGACGCTGGTAATCCGCAAAAATGGCTCGCATGGTATTCGGACTGGTAAGGAACACGAGTTGGTGCGCTTCCAGCCCGGTTCGCTGGAGCGCCAGAGAAGTCACTGCCGATCCCATGGAATGAGCCACGACCGAAAAGGGGGTTCCGGCTAGCGAAAGCATGAGATGTTGCAGAGCGGCCGACATCCAAACGAGGTTGGTGTGGGATCGCTGGGTGCGTCCGTGTCCCGGCAGGTCGATGGCCACGACGCGATAGCCCAGATTAGCCAGCCGGTTACCGATGCCGGCCATGGAACCGGCGTTGGAATTCCAGCCGTGGGCCAGCAATACCAGTTGACCATTGGGGTTTCCCCATTCATAGCGATGGTAGGTTCCTTCTTCATAGGCGATCTCCTCCGACGGCTGCTGCTGATAAAACAGCTTCTCAGGTGCTCTAAATGGTCTTTTTTGGGGGCGCTGAAAGAGGTCCGCTGCTTGTTGGGCAGCCTTCTCCGGTGCAATTCGGGATAGAATACTGAACCAGATGCGAATAAAAAACAGAGCAACTTTCATGACAAACGAGTTAAAGGGTTTTAAAAATATACCGATCGGTATATGTGTGGTCAAATTTTTTTGGTTAGAAACAAAGATCTTTCTGCACCATGCGATCGATTTGATCCATCATGTCGAGCAGATAGGAGGGTTCGTTAAGGGTGGTGGTGAGGAAAATGCTTCCCTGAATCATGGCATAGATACGGCTGCCGATGATGTCCGGGTTCAGGTCTTGACGAAACTCTCCGGCGTCTATGCCTTCCTGCACGACACCGGCGAGGTTGGCTTTGAGTTTGCCCATCACTTCTTTGACCCGCTCAAATAGCGCCGGGCTCAGAAAATGCGCATCCACCCCGGAATTCAGGATCGGGCAGCCGCCGAAATCCTTCATGTGCCGGGCATAGCGGGTGCGATAGAAGCCAGTGATGGCCTTGAATTTATCCACAGCGCTGGTCTGCGCATTCACCTCATCGGCCATTTTCCACATGATGCGCCGCACCGTGTGATTAAAGACCGCAATGGCAAGTTCTTCCTTACCTCCTTTAAAATTGCCATAGATGGCACCTTTGGTCAGTCCGGTCGCCAGCTCCAGATCCCTGAGGCTGGTGCCCACATATCCATGCTTGTTAAAGACCGGCGCAACGGTCTCAAGGATATACTTCGTGGTGCGTTCGGACTTGGTCATGAAGCTAACATACGAAATATACCGATTGGTATGAAATTGTCTTTAAATTACTGATTCTGGGCGCCTTTATTCTGGTAAAGTAGGATCAAGGATCGCAAGGATTCCACAAGCCGCCCAAGAATTATGCTCAGACTTTGAAGAGGACGGGTAAAGTCTGCTCGTTTTTGGACTGGAAAAACCATCACCTCCGCATCACCCTCAGCTCCCCTGCCAGCTCCCGAATGATTCCCTTGTCCTCCGGGTCATAGACCCAGTTGCTGTCGAATTGGTCAATGACTTCGGCATTGGGGTCTTTGTGAAGGGTGAGAGAATGAAACGCCGTGCCGTTGTTTTGCTGGTGGTAGCGTACGCGGTCGAGGATATCATCTTCGATTTTGTACATGATGAAATCGGAGATGATCAGCACATCGGCATCGCGATAGGACTCGGTCTGCAACTGGCGCAGCACTTCGTTGATCGCCATGGTGATGTCGGTGCCGCCGTGGAAGGACAGACGAAGAAAGGCCACAATGTCCTCCAGGGAGCGACCAATATCAAACAGATCGATGGTCTGAATACCAGTGGAAAAGTTGATCAAAAAGGCCCGTCGGTTGTCTTTAGCTGCCAGTCTGAGAATCGCAAAGCACAAGACTTTGGCAATCTGCTCCGGGGTCCCGCTCATGGAGTCGGAAGTATCGACACAAACAATGAACGGGCCTTTATCCTTGCGTTTGGTGCGCATGTCCACCTCGGTGAAGTGCTCCTCTGAGCGCACCAGTTCCTGATGTTCAAATTTGAGCGTCTGCAATCCGTGGTCGGCGTAGCGCTTGAGGAAAATGGACTCCGTATCGGGGTCGGCGAGCATGGAGATTTCTGAGCTGAGCAAAGCCTCCAGGTCGTTGGATTCACTGATACCTACAATTTCAGCCTTTTCGTCTGTGGGTTCCTCATACATCTGCCGCTCGATCACCCGCTCGTAGATTTCTTCTTCGGTCACGATTTCAGCCTCACGCATGCGCCCCAGCAGGTCTACCAGTTCTTTGACCGACTGCTCATCTTCCAGGAGCTCGCTGTATCGGTTTAGTACATCAAAACTGGCGTCTTCCCACAACTCCCGACTCATGTCCCAGTAGCGCCCGGCGTATTCGGAAAAGGGAGAAATCAGCTCAAACAGCTTCTGGTATTCCTTCACTTTCTGCTCCATCATGTCTTTGAAAGATTGTTCCTCCTCTTCCATTTTTCGGAGCTGATAGTCGAGCAATTTGGCGCTGAGCAGGGCATCCCAGGAGGCGAGAAGGTCTTTCATCACTTTTTCGATCGCTTGCCCGTCGGCCGCGGTCAATGCCTCAAAGGAGCGATCGGCGATGAGTTTCCCGAATTTATCCGTATAAAAATCGGCATCCAGCTCGGTGCGTTCATACAAGTCGTAGAGGTAGTTAGTAAGGAAGCGGTATCGCTGCACCAGGTCACGAAGAGGCATCACCGTGGCGGCCGAGAGTCGCTGGGTTTCTTCGTAGTAAGGGTTCTTTTCCCTCACCCGCTCATAAGTTTTTCGAATCCAGAAAAGCGTGTCAGCCGTGACTTGCTCGGAGAGCTTCGGTTTATCCCGCAGTAATTCGATCAGATCAGACCCGCCTAAGATGCGGTCCAGCGCCCGGGAGAAATAGCGATAGTAGGTATCGTCGATTTGTGGTGGAGGAGGAAAATCGGGCTCCAGTTTGGTACGCAGGTACTGAACCAGATACCTGCGGGTGGTTTTATCTAGCACCAGACCAAATTCGATGAAGCGGTCAAATTCCTGTTGTAATTCTTCTGAAATCTCTCCCATCACGCTAAGCTCTCATAGGCATATTCGACCTTCTCCAGTCTCAGCTCCAATTTATCCAGCACGGCAGCAACCTCTTGCAGATTGGCTTTGACGATCTCGCCCAGTCTGGCCGGCACAAACAGATGCTGATGAATGGTGCCGATTTCTTCGGGTTCTTCCTCAATCAGCCTCCGGCGATTTTCCACCATGTAGGTGCGCAGCTGTTCAGCCCGCTCGTTCCAGTGCTTGCGCACCAGCTCATGCGGTTTTTTCATGATCACTTCGCTGCGTTCTACCTTGTGGGTGCGGAGAGGCAGGGTGAATTCGGAGCCGTTATAGCTGATTTCCAGGTGATGTTCTTTTTCGCTTTTCCGGGCTTGGAGGCGATGTCGAAGGGTCTGCTTTTGGTCGTAAATGTTGATGATGGAAGGCTCAGATACAGAGAGGGTTTTGTATTCGGCGATCTTGATCAGCTCTCCCTGAAACTGCTTTTCCATCTGAACAAAAGCGAAAAACTCTTCCTGCGCCGGCTGAAGCCGGTCTTCCGTCACCGTCCGCTTGATGCGGGTTTCTGTTTCCACTTCCGTTTCGAATTCGTCGAGCTCCTTGCGGAGCATATTCAGGTTGATCGCGATTGAATAGCCATGTTTGCGAATGGCTTCTGCAACCGTTTCATGAATAAAATCAATTTGGTTGGGGTGCGACCACAGGCAGTGAACCATGAGAAAGCAGTCCATGAGATCCACCTTGTCGCGGCCATGAAGGAAGGCGGAGCTGCGTAGCAATCGCACGATTTTTTTCCAGCGTCGGTCATAGACGTAAATGGGATCATGCTGGGCGTTTTGAAGGCTATTGCCTTCTTCGAGTTTGGCACGCACCACCTGGATAGTGTTGAGCACCTCAGGTGGAGTTTCGATGGCGTCAATGCCCCGGTCCCATTCTGCCAGCTCTGCTTGCCCGATTTTTCCCGATTCCTCCACATCGTCCTGATAGACATCTTTGGTGTCGGTGATCATGGTGAGAAAGGCCTTCTGGTTTCTGACGCCATCCATTTGCACGCGCACCAGGAAGCGGTCCCAGAGTGGCTGGAAGGATTCTTTTTGTGGAGGAAGCTCATTGGAAGCCGTGATAATGGCTTTTATATCCACGTTGAGATCAACCTCGCCATTGCGGTAGATTTTCTCATTCAAGATGGTGAGCAGGGCATTTTGAATGGCTGGCCCCGACTTCCAGATTTCATCGAGGAATACGATGTTGGCGCCGGGGAGATAGCGGTCTGTGAGCCGCTCATATTTGTCTTCTTCTTTGAGTTTCCGGATTGACACGGGACCGAAAATCTCATCCGGCGTGCTGAACCGGCTCATAAGGTATTCGAAGGATTTTCCTTCGGCAAAGGCATATTTAAGCCGTCGAGCAATGAGGCTTTTGCCAACTCCCGGAGGGCCCAGCAAGAAGATGCTTTCTCCGGCGACAGCGCTGAGCAGGGCCAGTTTCATGGCTTCTTCGCGCTCATAAAGGCCCTCGCACAGTCCGTTGATCAATCCGATGACTTTTTCTTTCACAGAGGTGTGGACATGTTCCATGCGTTGAAAACCCCTGGAGGGAAGCTTTGTTTGGCAAGCAGAAAAACCATTCCAGGAATGTATCTTCACTTCATGAATCGAGAGATAGAGGCAGATGAATTTCGGGAACTACTTTCAGAAGATCCTGATGGGTGGATTCTGGATGGAGACAAGCATCGGATATCCTCGGAAGATGGTCAGCATATTTATCGTCTGCCAATGATCTGGCCGTCAGCAGAACGAAATGAGGCTACGGAGGATTACCTGAGCCGAATCCCGGAAGAAGAGCCTTTATGCCTGCTGTTGCTGGTGCAACTGGGCGCTGCGGCGATCGGGTTGTTTGAAGGGGAGAACATCTTTGCCCACAAGTCTATCAAAAAGTACATGAAGCGGCACAAGCGGGGAAAGTCCCAGGTCAACTATCTCAATACCCGGGGCAAATCGAAAGCAGGGTCGCGCATTCGGCTGGCGAACACGGAGCGCTTCTTTGAAGAGATCAATGAGCGGATCGCCGACTGGGGGGAGATGTATGACGAGCCTGGCATCATCTTCATCTCTGCCACGCCCAATGTCTGGGGCATGATGTTTCAGGCGGATCCGCCCCCGTCGTTTGTGAAAAAAGATTCGCGTATCCGCAAAGTGCCTTATGATGTGCCGGTGCCCGATTTTGGCCAGTTACAGGAGGTGGCCGCAAAGCTGAGGATGGCCTGCAGGACCTGAGGGTTGCTAGTGGAAGGTTAAATCCTCTCAAATCCTGTGAACGGCCGCAGCGCTTCCGGGATCAGGATGCTGGTATCTTCCTGCTGATGGTTTTCGAGCAGGGCAGCCATGATTCGAGGCAGCGCTAGTGCAGAACCATTGAGAGAATGGACAAGTCGTGTCTTTTTGTTTTCGTCGCGGTAACGAAGCTTGAGCCGGTTGGTCTGGTAGGTTTCAAAATTGGAAACAGAGCTCACTTCCAGCCAGCGCTCCTGGGCAGCGCTCCAGACCTCAAGGTCGTAGGTTTTGGCTGAGGTAAAACTCATATCACCGGAGCAAAGGAGCAATCGGCGATAGGGTAGTTCCAGAGCTTCAAGAAGCGTTTCCACATAGTTGGTCATGTCTTCCAATACATCGTAGCTGATGTCGGGGTGGGCAATCTGGACCAACTCTACTTTGTCAAATTGATGCAGACGATTGAGTCCCTTCACGTCTTTGCCGTAGCTGCCGGCTTCCCGGCGAAAGCAGGGCGTATAACCACAATTTTTGATAGGAAGGTCCTCTTCCTTGAGGATATCGCCGCGGTACAGGTTGGTGATGGGGACTTCAGCAGTGGGAATGAGGTAAAAATCATCGGCGGTGATGTGATACATTTGGCCCTCCTTGTCGGGGAGTTGTCCGGTGGCAAATCCGGAATCTTCATTGACCATGAGGGGCGGCATGATTTCCTCATACCCCTCCTGACGTGCCTGATCGAGAAAAAAGGTGATCAGGGCGCGTTGGAGGATCGCGCCTTTGCCCCGATACACAGGAAAACCAGCACCTGTGAGCTTGACACCGAGTTCCCAGTCGATGATGTTGTGCTGGCGAGCCAGCTCCCAGTGAGGGAGTGGAGAAAAGCCAAATTCCACCTTTCGGTCATTCTGATGCATGACCTGGTTGTCTTCGGCAGAATTGCCGGATGGCACAGAATCGTGGGGCGCATTGGGCATAGAAACGAGGATGTCCTGCATGTGGCTTTCGACAGCTGACACCTGTTCTTCCAGTTCTTTGATGCGTACTTTGGCCTGTGCGGTTTTGGTTTTGGCTTCCTCAGCTTCTTCTTTTTTCCCCTGAGCCATCAGGGCTCCGATGGATTTGGAGATCTGGTTCATTTCCCGGCGCAGGCTTTCTAGCTCAGTGATGGAGGACTTGCGTTGGTCGTCTAGCTCAATCAGTTGGGCAACCATGTCAGAAGCATCTGGCAGGCCTCTTCTGGTTAATGCATCGGTGACCTTTTGGGTTTCTTGGCGGAGTCTGACGATTTCTAGCATGCCGAAAGCAATTTTGCTGCGAAGTAACAAAATGCCAGCCATATTCGTAACAAATACAGAAAAGCAAGAAGAGATTTCCTGACTACATCTATTTGGAAAAGCGGGATTCGTTTCTCACATTTGCCCTATCTCTCAGATAAATACATTCGCTTCAGCCCTGAAGCGGTCGTCTCAAGAGATTTTTCCCTTCTTACGACTCACTCATCTCATATGAGTTTCGCTATCCACCCGATAGTCAACCATTTCCATTTCATTTTTTACGTATATGTACGATATTATCGAGCTGAATAATAATGATATCTCCAATCTGCGGGAGATAGCAAAACGGCTGGACATTGAGGAGCACGAAAAGCTCGCCAAGCAGGATTTGATTTTTAAGATCCTCGATAAACAGGCAATCATGCCTGAGAAGGAGGTTGCTGAGCTCAAAAAATCAGACGACAAAAACGGAGCTGCTCCCAAAGCCAAAACCGAAACAGAAGACAAAAAGGCCCCCGCAGCCAAAAAGAAAACAACCATCAGAAAGCGCGCACGCAAAACCAAAGCCGAAGAGGCGGAAGCCAAAATAGAAGCAGGGGAGGAACAGGAAGAAGCTAAGTCAAAGCCTGCGGCTAAAAAACCCATCACCCGGACCCGCAGGAAAAAAGCAGACGCCGAAGCGCCAACGGCAGAAGAAGCTCCTAAAGAACCCGAGCAGGCAGAAGCTGCTGATCAGCCAAAAGCGAAAACCACCAGAACACGGAAAGCACCCACACCTAAGGCAAAGGAAGAACAGCAGCCCGAATCGCAGCAGGAAAATAACGACGCTGATGACCAGGCAGAAGACCAGTACAATAAAAACCAGGATAAAATTTCCAATAAAGCAGAGTCTCCACAGGCCAAATCAGATAAAGAAGGAAAAGAAGATCGCGACAACAAGGACAGTCGCAGATCCTATGATCGCCGCGATCAGCAGCAACGCCGCAACATTCGAAACGATCGTCTCGACCGCGTACCGGGCATTGACCGGGGAAACCGCAATGACCGCGGCGAACGTAATGACAGAAATGAGCGTGGAAACCGCGGAAACCGCAACGACAGAAACGACCGCAACGACAGAAACGATCGTCGTCAACAACAGCAGGAACCCCGTGTGGAGGTGCCTGAACTCGAAGGCGTGATCAGCAACATGGGCGTCCTGGAAGTGATCCCCGAAGGATATGGCTTCCTGCGCTCACCTGAGTACAACTACCTGTCCTCACCGGATGATATTTATGTGTCGCCTTCTCAAATTAAACTGTTTGGACTCAAAACTGGCGACACCGTGCTTGGTCAGATTCGCCCTCCCAAAGATGGCGAGCGCTATTTTGCGCTGCTCAAAGTAGAAACCATCAACGGGCGCACGCCCGAAGAAGTGCGCGACCGTATCTTTTTCGATCACCTGACGCCGCTCTTTCCCAATGATCGCTTTAAGCTGGCTTCACCCAAGGAAAAAGATTTGTCGCTCAGAATCATTGATCTGTTTTGCCCAATCGGTAAAGGACAGCGTGGACTTATCGTGGCCCAGCCCAAAACAGGTAAAACGGTCCTCCTGCAAAAAGTAGCCAACGCTATCGCCGCCAATCACCCCGAAGCCTACCTCATCATTCTGCTGATTGATGAACGCCCGGAAGAGGTGACAGATATGCAGCGAAATGTACACGCAGAAGTCGTGGCATCCACCTTTGACGAGCCGGCTGAAAGACATGTGCAGGTGGCCAATATTGTCCTCGAAAAAGCCAAGCGTATGGTCGAATGTGGCCACGATGTAGTCATTCTCCTGGATTCCATCACTCGCCTGGCCCGTGCCCACAACACCAACATGCCCGCTTCCGGTAAGATTCTCTCCGGCGGTGTTGATGCCAATGCCCTGCACAAGCCGAAGCGTTTCTTTGGTGCTGCTCGGAACATTGAGCACGGTGGCTCTCTTACCATTCTGGCAACGGCACTCATTGAGACCGGCTCCAAAATGGATGAGGTGATCTTTGAAGAATTCAAGGGTACCGGTAACATGGAATTGCAGCTCGATCGCCGCCTCGCTAATCGCCGGATGTATCCGGCCATTGATGTCACGGCTTCCGGTACGCGCCGCGAAGATCTGCTCATGGACCCGCAGGATATCACAAGAATCTGGGTTCTTCGGAAGTTTATGGCAGACATGAATCCGATCGAAGGTATGCAGTTCCTCCAGGAGCGGATGGGCAATACCCTCGACAATGAAGAGTTCCTCCTGTCCATGAATGGATAGGAAATCAGTCATATCGATTATCTAAACGGGGCTGCCTTATCAGTCCTGTTT
>CAZLKP010000036.1:0-3835 GCA_964560095.1 uncultured Bacteroidia bacterium | reverse complement strand
GTTTTTTTATTCCTCCTCCGGAAAGCCTTCGATGACAAGGGCGATGACAATACCAAGCTGAAGTATAGGATCCGGAATACTTTCCAGTTGTCCGGCCAGCTCAATGTCGAACCGTCTGCGCCACTTGTGGGGGAGAACAAAAAGCAAAGGAATCGGCTCAGGCATGACCTGACTTCCGGCAACAGGAGAAATGGTTTTCTCCAGAACCCAGCAGAGGGCGCCATCTATTTGTTGGAGAGTTAGGCGAACGCCGCTTTCTCCGATCTGCCATGCTGTATCTGTTTTTCTCGCTATCCAGGTGCGCTGTCCTTCGATCAGAATGGCTGAGTCAATCCCGAGAGAATCTGATCTGACAGCTTTCAGGGTGCCACTGGCCTCGCTCACCCAGTCATATACATCCACCAGTGGATTGTCCAGGTTTATCGGCCTAACATAAAACGGATACGTATCTGAAGCCGACACCAGCTTGAATCTTTTCACCAATCCGGTCTGCCGGTCACGCTGAACACTGGCATATACCCAATCCTGTCCGAAAACGTTACCTCCGACGAGAACAAGCACAGAAACGATGAGAAACCGCCACATACACAAAAGTTCTGTATTTCTCCCCAAAAATGAAATAAGTCTGCCGCAAAACCGGCAGATCTGTCCCGTAAGCATGAGGAACGTATGATGTGTTGAGCGATCAGCCTTTGGTAAACTGGACATTGAACATCATCTTGACATCGTCGCTGGCAACGGCACTTCCTGATTCAGTTTTGGCATCCCAGGTCAGGCCGATTGACTTTCTGGAAATCTTACCATGCGCTTCAAACCCTGCTTTTGTCTGTCCATAGAGATCTACAACAGCGCCGCCATTTGTGCGGGTTAAAGGTCCTTGAGCAATGCGTCCACGGCATGAAACTGCGTCGTAAACTTTGTGTCATGTGCAGAATGAATCTGTTTCGCATCCTGGGACATGTAAAGCCTCAGATGCTCCATGGTTTCGGCCTTGCACAGAATGTTGTAAGTCACGGATTCCTCTTCGGGAACCGGATCCGTTATTTTCAATAGCGTGACCTCAGAAAAATATCCCGTTTCCTCAATGGCAGGGATGTGAGTCTGACGGATGTAGTCCAGCCATTGGGGTTCAATGCGTTTTTCCAGGGAAATGGTGAGAGAATACGTGTACATTAGGTTCTGGTTTGTGGTGTGGATGCAGGTGGTAATTGGTTGATGATGTCATCATGGTGGTGGGCCAAAGTAGTGACATGGTGAATGCCGTAAATCATATCCAATGTTCAAACGCTGATGTGTACGATTCTATGCGGTCATTGTTTCTTGTGGATGGATTGACAAATTTGATCAGGAATCAAGCGAATTTCTACAGCGGATGACAGTCTCCTGGATATTTTTTGCGGCCGTGCCTGTGCTGGAAAGCCTCCGGATTTACTTTCTAGCAAGAGAAGTGCGCAGGTTGGCCATTCAGAAGGGGGAAGCACCAACCAACTGGGTGCTGAGCACGATCTTTCTCTGGATTTCAGCCGAGTTGCTGGTGGTCGTTGTTTGGTGGTGGGTGAATGAAGGGCGCTGGATGGTGGCCGGCATATTTCTGGCCATCATGATTGCCCGGCTGTTGTTTTCTCTACTCAAAAAAAACCTGGAGAGCCGGCCAGACGTTTCGATGGAGCAGAAAATTGGTCAAATTGGTACCCATGGAGATTCAGAAGAATGACTTTTTCGCCAATCGCAAAAAGCTGAGCAAAGCGGAGAAAGTCCGGTTTGTGCTTGATACCCTGGAGCACCTGTATCCCGAAACACCGATTCCGCTGGACCACAACGACACCTACACCCTGCTGGTGAGCGTCCTGCTTTCTGCCCAGTGCACCGATGTCCGGGTGAATCAGACGACACCCCTCCTCTTTGCCAGGGCCAGCACCCCACAAACCATGGTAGGTCTGGAGGTGGACGAAATTCGGGAGATTATCAGGCCCTGCGGGCTTTCGCCTCGCAAATCCAGGGCAATCCATGAATTGAGCCGGATTCTACTTGATGAGCATGGGGGTAAGGTGCCGGATTCGTTTGAAGCCCTGGAGCGCCTGCCCGGTGTCGGCCACAAAACTGCGTCAGTCGTCATGGCGCAGGCATTTGGCGTGCCGGCATTTCCGGTGGACACACACATTCACCGACTGATGCACCGCTGGACCCTCTCGACGGGAAAGAACGTAGAGCAGACGGAAAAAGACGCCAAAAGGCTTTTTCCCAAAGAGCGCTGGAACAAACTCCACCTTCAGATCATTTTTTTTGGTCGGGAGCATTGTCCGGCAAGAGGGCATGATCCTTTTTCCTGCCCGATTTGTTCGGTAATTGGGCGCCGAAAGCTGTTTTCCTGAAAAGAAAACGCGCTCAATCCCAGGCAAACAGGCGAGCGCGTTTCAACGTAAACAGTAGCCTGTAGGCAAACAGAGCTACTTGAAAAGGAAAGTGTTGTTGCAAAAATAGGATATTTTTTCATTTAATTTAGTTTTTTTTTGCAAAATCCATTTTATGGAATAAAATCACTTTCTGTTCTCTCATTCGCCTGTTGTATCTTCACAGCACATTCTTTGTGCATAACGAAGAAGTCATTTTTTAAGTTGATTCAATGAAACCCAAAGCGCCCATTATTCTGGCTTCCAACTCGCCCCGTCGGCAGCAATTGCTGAAAGATCTCGGGTTAAAGTTTGAGGTTTTTACCAGAGATGTTCAGGAGTTTTTTCCAGAAGATATCCATCCCAGAGCTGTAGCTGTGCTCATCTCGGAGAATAAGGCAAAAGCATATGACGATCTGGACAAGAAGAATATTGTGATCACGGCAGATACAGTTGTCGCGTTGGATGGGGAAGTGTTTGGCAAGCCGGCCAATGCCAAAGAGGCTTCCAAAATGCTAAACCGCTTATCCGGAAAGACACATTCAGTCATCACCGGTGTCACCATGTTTCACAAGGGGAAATTCAAGAGTATTTCTGAAGAGACGCTGGTCACGTTTCGTAGCCTGCAGCAGGAAGACATCGATTACTACGTCCGCGAATTTAACCCTTTCGACAAAGCCGGGGGCTATGGTATCCAGGAATGGATTGGCATGACCGGCGTGGCCCGCATAGATGGTGACTACTACAATGTGATGGGACTGCCCGTAGCCAGGTTCTATCAGGAGTTTAAGGAGTATTTGAAGTGATGTTGTGAGTTTATGAGTTCCTAAGTTGTGAATGAGAAGCGGATGATAAACAATATGGAATATGTGACGAGGAATCAGGATGGACTTTTCCTGATTTTCACCCCCAACTCCCATGCTATCCATCCACACAGACGAATATTTCATGAAGCAGGCGCTGCAGCTGGCTGAGCAGGCGTTTGAGGAGGAAGAGATTCCGATTGGTGCGGTCGTGGTCAGCCAATACCGCATCATCGGGAAAGGATATAACCAGACCGAGCGGTTGCAGGATCCAACGGCCCATGCTGAGATGCTGGCGATTACGGCTGCGACGCAGTCGCTGGGGAGCAAATATCTGCAGGATTGCACCCTGTTTGTCACCCTAGAGCCCTGTGTGATGTGCGCAGGCGCGATCCGCTGGGCCCAGATTGGCCGTGTAGTGTATGGTGCCCGTGAAGAAAAGTTTGGGTCTCTACACCTCAAGCCTGCGATTTATCATCCCAAAACTGACATACAGGGAGGTGTGATGGAAGCAGAAAGTGCGGCCCTAATGAAAACTTTTTTCCACTCCCGAAGGTCATGATAGCGAAGGTTAATGATCTATGAACACGACGTCCATTTCGGCCCGTCTTCGCCGGGCCGTTGGTTCCGGGAACGTACTGG
>CAZLKP010000035.1:3687-19262 GCA_964560095.1 uncultured Bacteroidia bacterium | reverse complement strand
CCGCTGCAAGGAAAAGTAAAGAAAGAGATAGAGAAAGTAAGAGGAATTGGGACAGATCACATTTTTCTGGGGAATGGTAGCGATGAGGCCATCGACCTGCTGTATCGGGTGTTTTGCGAACCGGGATTGGACAAAGTGCTGCTCCTTCCTCCCACCTATGGCATGTATCAGGTGAGTGCCAACATCCATGGCGTGGAAACCATAGAGACTGCGTTAACAGAGGATTTTCAACCCGATGTAGCGGAAATCATGATGGTCTTTTCCATTCACCAACCCAAGCTCACCTTCCTTTGCACACCGAATAATCCTAGTGGAAATTGTTTTTCGCAGGATGCGATCAAAGCCATTGTGGAGGCCGCACCCGGACTGGTGGTGGTGGATGAGGCCTATATCGACTTTACCCCGGATCAGACGGTTGTCTCCTGGATCGCAGAATATCCACAATTGGTGGTGATGCAGACCTTTTCCAAGGCTTGGGGGCTGGCAGCCCTGAGACTTGGGATGGCATTCGCTCATCCCGACATCATTCACCTGCTCAATAAGGTGAAACCTCCCTACAACGTAAATGCCCTGACGCAGCAAAAAGCGCTGGAGGCACTGACAAAGCTGGAGAAGAAAAACGAGGTCGTCGAAGAGATCATCCGCCTGCGACTGGATCTATCAGAAAAACTGTTTCAGCATCCACTCGTGGAGCGCGTCTATCCTTCCGACGCCAATTTTCTGCTGGTCAAAACAGTAGATGCAGAGGGAATCTACCGCGAATTGATCCATTTGGGGATCATTGTGAGGAATCGCAGCAAAGTAACCTTGTGCGAAGACTGCCTGCGCATTACCATTGGCACGCCAAAGGAGAATTTGATGCTCGTGGAGGCGTTGGATCAATTGATTCCGCAGTTTGACTGGTGAGAGGTCAGATGCGAGACTGGTGCGCAGCCGTACCTTTGTGTACTTTTTGTAATTTCTTCCTGACCTTTGTGAGCGCTCCATCCCTCATCTCCCAACTTTCAACTCCCATCATGAAACCCATTCTCTTCCTCGACCGCGACGGCACCATCATCCAGGAACCACCGGAAGACTTTCAGGTAGATCGCTTTGAGAAGCTAAGCTTTCTGCATGGAGTGTTACAGCAATTGGTGCGAATCAATGCCGCCCGGCAGTTTCACTGGGTCATGGTGACCAATCAGGACGGGCTGGGGACAGATGCTTATCCGGAGGATAGCTTCTGGGGGCCTCACAATCTGATGATGAACATCCTCGAAGGGGAAGGCATCACGTTTGATGAAGTGATGATTGACCGTACGTTCAAGCACGAAAATAAACCTACCCGCAAGCCGGGGACTGCCTTGTTAACACACTATATGAAGGGCGATTACGATCTTAAGAATTCCTACGTGGTGGGCGACCGACCCAGCGACATCCAGCTGGCAAAAAATCTGGGTTGCAAAGGGATTCTGATTGGCAGAAGTGAAGACAACCTGGATGACGAGCATAGCCTGGAGGAGTTAAGAAAAGATACCCTCGTTTTGGAAGCGGGAAACTGGAAGCAAATCGCTGATTTTCTCTGCCCGTTTGAAGGACGAAAAGCAGAAATCCGACGTACCACCAACGAAACCGATATCATCATTCGCCTGGATCTCGACGGGAGCGGCAAAACCAAAAATCTCACTGGCATCGGGTTTTTTGATCACATGCTTGATCAACTCGGTAAGCATGCCCGCCTAGACCTCTCAGTGGAGGTAAATGGCGACTTGCATATTGATGCTCACCATAGCATCGAAGACACTGCGCTGGCCCTGGGAGCGGCCTTTAAGCAAGCTTTGGGTGACAAGCGTGGAATTGAGCGCTACGGCTGCTTCAATCTGAGCATGGATGAAGCCCTGGCTCGGGTTGCTTTGGATTTTTCCGGAAGGCCCTATCTGGTGTGGCAGGCGGATATTCCGGGCGAAAGGGTCGGTGAGTTTCCGGTGGAAATGGTGGAGCATTTCTTCCAATCCTTTGCCGTGGGGGCAGGTGCAAATCTCAATGTTGAGGTGACTGGGAAAAACGCACATCATATGATTGAAGCAACCTTCAAAGGGGTTGCCAGAGCCATTCGGCAGGCCATAGCCTTTATTCCAGGTGACGACTCCATTCCTTCCACAAAGGGAACCCTGTAGTCTGACTCGGGGGCGCGAAGGTCTTGTTCGGAAGCTACAATTACCTGTCTGGCAGGAAAACATCCTGACTGGGTTGCGGTGTTATTATATTTTCGCCTTATCAAACCTTTCGCCAAAATCAATTACCTATGCGCCATTATTTTCCTTTAGGTATTCTCACACTAATTGTGATGATCCCTGTGGTGTCTTTCGCCCAGACGGTCACCATTGAGCCAGACAAAGACAATACCCTATATGAGGACTCCAATGGTTCCTTGTCCAATGGGGTAGGTATCTACCTCTTCACCGGAAAAACCAATAGTGGCGATTTGCGGCGGGCCTTGCTTCATTTCGATGTTGCTTCCAGTATTCCCGCTGGAGCCACGATCACGGGTGCAACGCTCACCATGACCATGAATAAAACCATCTCTGGTGGGCAAAGCACCTCCTTGCACGCCGTGACGCAGGATTGGGGAGAGGGCACTTCCAATGCGCCTGGTCAGGAAGGTGCGGGTGCTCCATCTACCACCAATGATGCCACGTGGATTCACACATTCTTTTCTTCCACCAACTGGAACACGGCCGGTGGCGATTTTAATGCCACGCCTTCAGCCACAGCTTCTGTTGCTGGGAACGGAACCTATGATTGGACCGACCCTCAAATGGTATCAGATGTTCAGGCCTGGCTCGACCAGGATTCGACCAATTTTGGCTGGATCGTAATTGGAAATGAAGGACCCAACGGAACCGCCAAGCGCTTTGGGAGCCGTGACGGGGTTGCCGCCAGCCGACCAAAGCTGAATATTACCTATTCGCCTCCCTGTGTGGACCCGGAACTTCCCATGCTGTCGGCCACCTCTTCAGCCGTTTGCCCAGGGGAACCATCCACGATCATTGTCAATGGAAACTTCAATAGTGCTACCGCATGGTATCTCTATTCCGGGAGCTGCGGGGGAACCCTGCTCGATTCGACCCAGGCCGGAATTCTGGGAGTGGCTCCGACAAGCTCCACGACCTACTATATCCGAGGAGAAGGTGGATGTGTCACACCGGGAGTTTGCGATTCTATCACTATTTCAGTGTTGCCCATTGAAGATGCTTCCTTCTCCTACCCGTCCAACGGAGCCTTTTGTGAAGGAGCTCCTGTCCAACTCCCGACCATTTCGGGAACCAGTGGTGGTGCATTTTCTGCTACCCCCGCAGGCCTCAGTCTCGATCCGGTTTCTGGCGAAATTGATCCGGCGCAGAGCAGCACTGGAACCTACGCCGTTCAATATATCACTCCGGGGATTGATTGTCCGGATACCAGCATTCTGGATGTGATCATTCATCCCAATCAACATGTTTTGGATACCCTGCAAATTTGTTCGGGAGACAGCGTATTGTTTGACGGGCAGTTTATCAAAACGGCTGGAGATTACACAGCTACCTTTGCCAGCAGTGCCGGGTGCGACTCCACAGTAACCCTGACACTGGAACTGATTACCTCATTTGATATGAGCAACAGCGTGCAGATCTGTGTGGGAGATACGATCATGCTGGGTTCCCAGATGATTACCCAACCAGGCGATTACACCGAGGCATTTGTCACCAACGCCGGTTGCGATTCCACGGTAAACCTCTCGGTTTCTGTTGTTGAGGTAAATGTATCGGTGAATCAGCAGGATTCTGTTCTGGAGGCTGCCGCTGTTGATGCGCGTTTTCAGTGGATCAATTGTGCAGACAACCAGCCCATAGCGGATGAAACGGCTTCGCAATTCATTCCGGAAGAAAGTGGTGAATATGCAGTAATTGTAGAACAATCGGGATGTAGCGACACCTCCGATTGTGTGCAGGTGGATATTGTGAATTCCATTGGCGATGCCAACAGTTTGTCTGTTCGGGTATTTCCCAATCCTGCCAGCTCTGTGGTATCGGTTTCTGCAGAATCCTCTTTCCGTGATATCCGGGTCAAGGTGTTGAATATTCAGGGACAGACGTTGCTGTCAGAGACTGGTGTCAACACATCTTCCCTGGATTTGAACCTCTCCCGTCTGCCAGCAGGCCTGTATCTCGTCGAGGTGGAAGCCGATGGGCAGCGTGGTATTGTCAGAATGCTCAAAGAGTAATCAGTGATCTTTGAAAAAAAGAGGAGGCTGCCTCAATAGTTTCCTTATCACCGCAAAGAGGCGCCAAGGCCGCTATTTTGTCAATTTCTAGCGATCTTTGCGCCTCCTTGGCGGTCTCGTGTTTTTCTTTTTTTGATATGAACTTTGGAGCGTTATCAAGCCAGCTCGCCTTCCCATTGGCAGAGGAATGTGCCATCGTCAGCAAACCGTGCGGATAAGTCTGAGAAATGGGGTTGTTGGGTACTTCATGGCCTGATCAATTTAGGTAAGGGCTGACACAGGACTGAAGGAGAATTAATAGCAATAACTAAGTTTTAACCGAAATGATTGCCTGACTATTCCTGAATCTGGAAAAACAGGCGTGAAGCTGGGGGAGCCTCTCCTGATCGTGGAAAAATTTTGACCGAAATCCTACATCGGCAAGATGTGCGGTAAAATGGTGAGTCTGGATGAAAGAGGTAAGCCTGACCTTTTGTCATCCATTAAGGGCATCAACATATATCGCGCCATTATGCCTGGTTTTCGGAACCATCAATCCAACCAAACCTCCCTTACCACTCAAATTCTCACAGGAGCCACTGTTGCTGGCGTTGTGGGACTGTTGGCTTCTGCTTTGTTGTTTTCCATCGAAGGGTTAGAAGAGATTGAATCCAGCAATTGTAGCAGTTGTACGACCACCATTACCGGCACCGACAATGGCTCTTACAATCTATCCAATGGAGACGTATTCTGCATTGCCTCGGGAGCTACCTTTTCTGGTAGCGTTCAACGTAATTCTGGTAACGGAACTGTCATTATTTGCAATGAAGGCACCATATCCGGGGCGTCCCTTACATTCAATAAGGGGGATAATTATGTGAATAATTATGGAACCATGACCAGCTCCTCTCTCACATTCAACAACAGCAACAAGACCAACGAGTTCAACAATTACGACGAGGCTTCGGCCTCCTTCTCTACTGTCAATTTTTACAGCTCTGGTACCAGTGTGCATAATTATGGGGAGATGTCCGCCGGGGCTTTCACGCTTAGTAATGGCGCAGAATTTACCAACTATGCCACAGGATCAGCGACCATGGGCAATCTCACCCTTAACAGCCAGACAGATTCGGACAATCAGGGAGGCATGACGGTCAACGGGAATGTGGCCATCAATTCGAATGCTGAGATGGGAAACACTCACAACCTGACTATTACCGGAAATCTCACAGTAAATAATGAATTCAGCAGTGATGGAACGTTGGTGGTTGGTGGAAATATGTCCATCAATGGCTCTGGGGAAGCTGAACTGGATGGGTCGGCTTCCATTGGCGGGAATCTCACCGCTAATAAAAAGCTGGAGCAGGACGGATCCCTGACGATTGGCGGGAATTTCACTGTGAATGGGGGAGGAGCTGTGACGGTGCTGGGTAATATCACTGTGGACGGAAATTTTACCGTCAACAGCCATGTTGAGGGTCATGATCCCTCAAGCTCAGAGTATGGAACGATTTATATTCTGGGACAAACCACGCTCAATGGCGGCGGAGACCTCAGTGGCAAGCTCGATGTCTGTGACGCGGGAGAACCTGAGGATGGGATAGACAATTTTTATGGGAACGCAGATCCCACAGTCACTTGGTGCGACAATGCGGCTGTATCCATGCCGGTGGAATGGCTGGCTTTCGATGCCGCTTTTGGTAGTGAAGGTGTGGATCTGATGTGGATGACAGCCATCGAAGAGAATAATGACTTTTTTACGGTGGAACGAAGTGCTGATGCCATGCAGTTTGAAGAAATTGAGCGCATTCAAGGAGCGGGAAATTCCACCGGCCCCATGACCTATGAGGCCCGCGATGCGGCCCCTCCGGCAGGAAGGGTCTATTACCGCATTCGCCAGACAGATTTTGATGGGAAAATGTCCTATTCTGATCGCGTGGAAGTGATGGTGGATGTCGGTATGGCGAGCAGCCTGCGTGTGTTTCCCAATCCTGCGACGGACATGGCCAATATTACCGTCGAAATCCGTGAAGCAGGCAGGGCTACCCTGGTGCTAATGAATATGAACGGGCAAATCATCAGATCTCAACCCATGAATCTCCATGTCGGTCGCAACCAGACCACCATGCAGGTAGATCAGTTGCCCGCTGGGCAGTACATCATTCAGGTTCGCCAAAACAATGGGACAAAGCCGGTCTCAGGCAGGTTGGTGAAAAGGTGAAAGTCTTTTGGGAGGAGAGAATACAGATGATGGTTGATATAATTGGCCATTGACCAAACAGGTATTCCGGTGAGAATTTTTGGTCAGGGAGGGAAAAATCATCCCTGACCATCAGATTCATCTCTATCTATTTTGGAGAGTTATCCGATATCTTGAATTCTCCCAACCCTCATACCTCCTGTCTCTTCAACACCGGCTTCCACTTCTCCATGCCACCAACCATCGCTACAACCACCAGGCAAATCAACGCTTTAAATACAAAGGCCGGCCAGTATCCATTGGTCGGACCGATGGTCTCATTGATCCAAAAACCGAGAAGAAAGAGTATCCCGTAGCCAGTCAGTCGCCCGATTGGATAAGGAATCGGATAGTACTTTCTGCCCACCAGATAGACCAGGGCACACATGGTGGCGTAGCAGGCCAGGGTCGCCCAGGCGGAGGCCATGTAGCCGTAGTGAGGGATGCCGAAGTAGTTGACGAGAATGGTGATGAGTGCACCGGTACCGGTGAAGAGAATCGCAAATCGCGTCTGCTTCGTGATTTTGAACCAGATAGAAATGTTGATATATGCCGCCGAAAAGACATAAGCGCCAAGCAGGATGGGAATGACTTTGGTTCCCGACCAATAGTTTTCATTCACGAAGGTACCTCGTGTCAGCCCAAAGATATCGAAGCCCACGATTTCCTGCTTAAACGAAGCAATGATCAGAAAACCTGTCAGGGCAGCGAGCATAAAATAATGGAATACCCGCGCGAAGGTTTGGGGAGAGTCTTTCTGGCCATCTTCTTTGAAGAAAAACGGCTCGGCAGCATAGCGAAAGGCCTGTGTTGCCAGTGAAATCAGCATAGCAACCTTGTAATTGGCGCCATAGATACCGTTCATAGCCTCGCCCGACATGGCCATGTCGTCAAATATTTTTCCATCTTCCCAGCGAAAGGGAATCATCACCCGGTCCAGGGTTTCATTCATGATCCCTGCAAAGCCCGCAATCATGATGTACCAGGCATAGGCGAGCATGGAGTGGAGCAGCGTGAAATCGGGTTTGATGTGAGTGGGCAGGTTTTTCCACAAGGCCATGCTGAGCCGGATCACCGAGGCGATGAGATTGGAAATGAACACCCATTCGATGCCCCAGCGAAGCCAGTACACAAACACGAGATTGGCAATGAGGGTGATTACCACATTGGTGATAAGTACGGCCGAAAACCAACCGACACGCTCTTCATGCCGCAATTTGGCCAGTGGTAATGCCGCCAAACCATCCAGGGCAATGATGGCAATGAGGTACAGCAGGTAGTGCTCCTGCCCAGCGTAACCCATCCACCCGGCCAGCACGGTGTGCAGCAAGGTGCCCAAAATCGCACAGGTGCCGGCCATGGTCGCCACCCAGAAAAAAGCCTGGCCATAGACCTTTCGGGGGGACTCGCTATCCTGGATGAAGCGGAAAAATGTGGTTTCCATCCCGAATGTGATGACCACATTAATGAAGGCGACGTAGGCGTAGAGATTGATGTAAATCCCGTAAACTTCTTTGGGGAATATGTTGGTGTAAAGCGGGGTAAATGCCAGATTGAGCAGCCGCGCCAGAATCACGCTGCTGCCGTAAATGAAGGTTTGCCCGGCTAATTTTCTCAGTATGCTCACGATCTATCGGCTAATCCTGACAGCGAAGATAGAGGATTGGCGTAATTTTGTCTCTGAGAACAGGGTTTTTCCGCGAATCCAGGTTTTTTTGTCTGAGAAGCGACGAAAACAACCGGCGTATATTCGTTGTTAATGACTTAAATTCAATAAAATGAAAGCGATTTGGAACGGTACAGTCATTGCCGAAAGTGACGAAACAGTTGTGTTGGAAGGAAATCACTACTTTCCCAAAGCCTCTGTCAAAAAAGAATTTTTGCAGCCAAGTGATCATCAGAGTTTTTGTCCCTGGAAAGGTAAAGCCTCCTACTACCACATCAGAACTGCAGACACACTGAATGCAGATGCTGTATGGGTATATCCCGATGCCAAAGATGCTGCAAAGCACATCGAGGGGTATTTTGCCTTCTGGAAAGGGGTAAAGGTGACAGAATAAGGCGGTAATGAGGAGAAACCTCCGTAGAGGATATTGCGTTTTCTCATTGTAGGGCTTTGTGTCTTGTGCCACATTGGACCTGTAATACTGTAAAACTCAACCTTATGAATTTTCGTTTTCTCCTACTCGCTGTATCCTTGTTGGCCTTTGCAGCATGTGATCGAACTGAACCCGTGGTTACCGGTGAAGTTCCTGTTTCAATTGCTACGGTTATTGATGGCAATGCCTTTGAAGTGGGCCAGGAATATGACAATCTACAGGGGAGAAAGTTCCGCTTTGATGGCTTGAAACTGTATGTTTCTGACATCGTCCTGGTCAAAGATGACGGCACCGAAGTCGCGCTGACTTATGAGCCTCAGGATGAACCGATTTGGTTGTATGACTTCACCAACTCCATTGTGTACGGAGCAGAATCATCTGTTGGGTCCAATGGCGAACTCATCGCCGGTGGGATGAAAGCCCCGGTGGGCGATTACCAGGGAGCCAAAATTCTCATTGGTGTTCGTGATGACCTCAATGGTGACCGAGATCCGGTGGATTACCCCGTCGATCATCCTCTCAGTGAACAGCACAGCGCATTCTGGACCTGGAATAGCGGCTATATTTTCCTAAAAATAGACGGCAGGTTTGATGACAGCTCCGATGCCAGCGGCCAGAGCCTCGAAGGAAGTCTCACCTATCACACCGGTCTGGACACACTTATCCGAAATGTGGAATTTCTTGAAGGTACTCATGGTTTCTCCGTGTCGGAATCAAGCAATCCTCCTCTTCAATTTGAACTGGATGTACAGAAGCTCTTTTATTTCGGTACAGACACCCTGGATATGGTGACGGATCATCTGACCCATACCACGAATAATTATGAGTTGGCTGAAACCATCACCAATAACCTTGCAAACCATGCGATATCGCTGGAATAACTTCTGGTTCCTGATTCCGGGCATACTGCTTCTCACGGTAGCCTGCGACAGAAACCGGCCGGAACCGATTTCTGAAGACCTTCTTCCGATGACTATCCAGGTGCCGGACCATTTCCGTGATATCATTCCTCCGGAGGACAATACAATCACTCCAGCTAAAGTTGCCCTTGGCAAAAAGCTGTTTTACGATCCGATTTTGTCTGTCGATTCGAGTGTTTCCTGTGGTTCTTGCCACCTTGCAAAGAATGGATTTGCAGATCCTAATCGTTTCAGCGTAGGATTTGAAGGTCGAACCGGCACCAGGCAGGCCATGGCGATCATCAATTTGGCTTATGCCAAGAGCCTGTTCTGGGATGGCCGTTCCCCCAACCTGGAAGTGCAGGTGCTTGATCCGGTGATCAATCCACTCGAAATGGCCAATGATAGCGCGACGGTCGTGGAACGTCTCAACCGGCATCCCTACTATGCAGATGAGATCAAGCGGGTATTTGACTCAGACACAGTTACCTTTATTCACGTAGAAAAGGCTATTGCCACATTTGAGCGCACGATGGTGAGTTCCAATTCGAAATTTGACCAGTATCTTGCTACCCAGGATACCAATATTTTTTCAGCCAGTGAGCGCAGGGGCTTCGATCTGTACTTCACCGAAGAAATAGGAGCCAAGCATGCCGAATGCTTTCATTGCCACGGAGGATTCAATCTCGATGAACCCAGCGGGGCCTTTTTGAACAATGGCTTGGACGAATTTTACGATGACCTCGGCCGGGCTAATGTCACCCAGGTCAACAAGGATATCGGCCTCTTTCGTGTGCCGACCCTCAGAAACATCGAATACACGGCGCCTTATATGCACGACGGGCGTTTTGAGACCCTGGCGGAAGTGCTGGATCACTATGCCAGTGGCGGAAAGCCACATTTCAACCGCGACCCGCTAATTCCTAATATCCAGCTCAATGAGCAGGACAAACAGGACATCATCGCTTTCCTCAAGACCTTCAGCGATCCTGATTTTATCAACAATCCGGAGTTTCAAGCGGAATGAAGGCGTGAAGGAGACATCTCCGTAGACCGAGAATAAAAAAAACCTCCGGAGCCCCTTGGGCGTTGGAGGTTTTTCCATGAGTATTCAGGATGTTATACCAAAATCCGAACGGGATCTTCGAGCAGTTGCTTGAGCGTCACGAGGAATTCAGATCCCTTCATACCATCCACCACGCGATGGTCACAGGAGAGGGTCACTTTCATGACCTTGCCTGGCACAATCTCTCCGTTTTTCACCACAGGCTTGTCGAGAATACCACCCACAGCCAGGATACAGGAATCTGGTGGGTTAATGATGGCGGTAAATTCTTCAATGCCAAACATGCCGAGATTGGACACGGTGAAAGTATTCCCTTCCCAGTCTTTGGGTTGGAGCTTGCGGTCACGGGCTTTTCCGGCGAGGTCTTTCGTTTCTGCAGCGATGGCTGCAAGTCCTTTGCTATCGGCAAAGCGGATCACTGGCACCAGCAGTCCCTCATCAATGGCCACTGCCATGCCAATGTGGATATGCTGGTTGTAGCGGATGTTATCACCCAGCCAGGCGGCATTGACTGCCGGGTGTTTTTTAAGCGCTGCTGCACAGGCCCTGATCACCATATCGTTGAAGGAAATTTTCACTGGAGAGACTTCATTGAGGGCCTTTCTGGCCTCAACTGCCTTATCCATATTGATTTCCATGGTGAGGTAGAAGTGCGGAGCGGTGAATTTGCTTTCACTGAGGCGCTTCGCAATGGTTTTCCGCATTTGGGAAACTGGCTTCTCCTCATATTTTTCTTCACCGACCACGGTAGGGATCATCCCCTGCGGGGCGCTTGCGGCTGCCTGAGAGGGAACGTATGATTCAATATCTCGCTTGACCACCCGGCCGTGGTCTCCGGTGCCAGATACCTTGGAAATATCAATGCCGCGCTCTTTGGCCATAGCCTTGGCGAGTGGGGAAGCCTTGACTCGGGAGTCACCGTTGCTGGAAGCGGTGGGCGCAGCCACAGGTGCCGGGGTCGGATCTGGTAATGAAGCTACGGGCGCAGGTTCTGGAGATGCCGGCGCTTCGGCAGGTGTGGGTTCTGGTTCCGTCTCCTCCTCGACTTCTTCTTTGGCCGAGGCAATGATGTCGTCCACATTTTCGCTTTTGTCTCCGACGACAACCATAAGGTCTCCGACTAGAATACTCCCGCCTTCATCAGATCCGATATACAAGACGGTACCATCGAAAAAGGATTCGACGTCCATGGTGGCTTTATCGGTTTCCACCTCCGCGAGTAGATCACCGTTTTTCACGGTGTCTCCAACTTTTACGTGCCAGGCGGCAATTACACCTTCTGTCATGGTGTCGCTCAGCCGGGGCATTTTAATGACTTCAGCCATGAATGATTCCTCTGCTTGATTGTTCGGGCCTAAATTAGAGAAACATGGATAAATACGAAATGTAATTCCTCTATACGTCCTATTTGTTGAAGAGCGAATGGTGGATTTTTTGGAATATGTTCAAATATTACCGGAATCGAAGGCCCAATTCCATCCCGAGAGTCTCCGGGCTTTGCTTATTTCCTGCTTCTCCCCGAAAAGCAGGTGTGAGTGGGCGTTGAATGAGCAAGCCCGTAAATACTTCTGCTTTGTTTCCGATCGGCCATACATACCGACTTCTGAGCCGGAGATCCGCGTACCACCGGGACACCTCCAGGACAGGCTCCGACGGGGTCGGATTCAAGGCGGGATCTGTCTGCACCGAGGTCAGTTCGCGTATGATTTTGGCTGGAATTCGGATGCTGGCATAATTAGCAGCAAAGCCAATGCCGTGTTCGAAATATCCCTTCCCGACAGGTATGATGTAGTTCAGATTCACAGGCACGCGCAGGAGCAAATGCTGGAAAGACTCCGGCTGATCCAGCTGAATACTGGATGGCTCCACCATGATTATTGATGTGTCAGAAAAACTGCCTGATCCCGGGCTGGCGTCATCTTCCAGTTGCCCTAGTCCTGCCTCCCCGCCAGTTCCGATCGCTGCTTCCACTCCCAGGCTCAACCTGAGTCGGCTTCTAACCATCTTTCCAGCCTCTAGAGAAAACCCGTGGTAGCTTCTGGGGAAGCGAATGGTCGCAATCTGTGATCCCGGTATGGAAGAAACCTCCGACCGATTGGCATAACCGGCAAAATCGGCCTCCAGGCTTTCCGAGCGGTGTTGGCGAAACAATGGTAGGTATCCAGGAGCAACCTGGCTATTGAGACTGATATCCAGGTTCCATTTTCTTGCCTGATGACGGGTAAACGGACCTTGCATCACAGGCATGTCGGGTTCCTGTATTCCCTGACGGGATGAATATGACAGAGGATGTACCTTAAGTAAAGCCAGGTGCTTGTCCTGACCTGTGACTGTAGGGGAGGTGGCTGAACCAGGCATACTAACTGATTTAGTCAGGGAAGAATGGATTGATCCAACAGGCGTCTGGGTGGGTGACAGCGATTCACTGGGTGAAGGTGTCTGGATACGAACAGCGGAAACAGAAGCTTCTCTCGGTGTTAGGGCACTGTCCCTGGGTGTAGTGGCCTGGGGCATTGGGGAAGGGGCAGACGGCTCTGGCGTTGAATGTATAGAATCTGTAGGAGCTGCTGTGCGGTTGGTCTCTGGATCGGGGGAAGGAGTCATGGTGGTGGTTTGAGCCATTATTGCCTCTTCGGAGAGATCAGACTGGTTGATCCACACCATCCCAGCACTGATCAGCACGACTGCTGCCATGGACCACCAGAGCCAAACAAATCCTCGTTTGTTTTCTGAAGGAGGAGGTGGTGCCAAGCCGGCCTCTATCCGATTCCACAACTGCGGAGCTGGTGGAATCTCGGCCTGCGCAAAGCGCTCCTGTAGCTTTCGTTCAAACTGTTCAGATGACATCCTTGTAAACCTTTGATTGTCGATACACCTGTTGAATTCGCTTTTTGAGCAGTCCTCTGGCTCGTGTGTATTGCGAACGGGAGGTGCTTTCATTGATGCCAAGTTGCTCTCCAATTTCTGCATGAGAATAACCCTCAATCGCGTAGAGGTTAAAAATCATGCGGTAGCCGTCGGGCAGACTCTGGATGACTTCATAAAGGAATTCTGTCTCCAGTTGGTCGATGGCATCTTCGACGTGGCTTTCCTCGTGGATCGCCTCATTCACTTCCGACTCTTGCAGCTGGTACTTGTGTTTTCGCAAATGATCAATGGCTGTATTGACCACAATTCGCCGAATCCATCCTTCCAGCGAGCCTCTGTCATCATATCGATGGATATTCTGAAACACTTTGACAAACGCGTCCTGTAACATGTCTTCCGCGTCGCCTGAGTGGCGGGCATAGCGATGACATACTGCCAGCATTTTCGGTGCAAACAGCTTATACAACTTCCACTGGGAGCTGTTGTTCCCCTGGCGGCAACCTTCCACGAAGTGTTCAGACGATCGTTGCACTCAAGCGTTCATTGGTAGGTTTTTGCGTCTTGGTGAATGTGTCTGCTTGTGATACGAAAAGCAAGCAAGATTCGCTGCATGGGCTCTGTGGGAATGGTGGAATAGAGTCGTGGGATACAGGTGTTAATGAGGGTTTGAGAGAAAAATAGATTTTTAGACCATAGACTCCACACTTTAGCCCCTCATCATTACCCCCGAATTCGTTCTGCCAGTTGTTCCACCACATGTCAGACAAAGACAAATGCGCCAGCCATCCAGGCGGTGAGATAGCTGGTATGTTCTACGGCGAAATAGACCTGTCGGTCTGGTTGGAGAAGGGTAGGCAGAATTACTCGCGGGTCTTTGGTTAATGGTCGAGGGGCATTGGACCTCAGGTAAAGCAGGTAGGTCGCAAGATCCCTTTCACCATTCAATTGAGGCTCTCAAACCCGAAAAAAATCCATTACCCTTCGACCTTCCATCATCCAACCACCTTTCCAAATGCCTCGGCAAACATCTCCATTTCTTCCATCGTTCCCATACTTACGCGGCAGTAGGGGCGACGATCCACCTCAAACACTCGGATGCCCACTCCCTGTGCCATCATTGCATCCCGGAACTGTTCGGTTCTCATGCGAATGGGAAAGAGGATAAAATTGGTCGAGGAAGGCAGGTAGGAATAGCCTTTGCTTTCGAGCATTGTATTCACAAACTCGCGGGCTTCAGCGTTTTTGCTGCGGCAGGCTACCACAAAGGCTTCATCTTTCAAAGATGCATGGGCGGCTGCCAGAGAAACGATACTGATTCCCCATTCCACATGAGCCTGGGAACGAATGCGCGCAAGGATATCGGCTTGTCCCAGCAAATACCCCATGCGCATGCCGGCCAGACCGTAAATCTTGGAGAAAGTGCGGGCAACGATCACGTTCTGACCTTCTCGAACCAGATCCACCATGGAGTGATCGATGCTACTGTCAAGGAAATCCAGATAGGCCTCGTCCACGAACACCGGTACTTTGGCACTGACGCGTTTGCAAAAGTTGCGAAGTTGTTGACTCTCAGTGATGGTGCCAGTCGGATTGTTGGGGTTGCAAATGTACACCATGGATATGGAGTCGTCGAGGGCTTCCAGCATGGCGCTGAGGTCGTGTTGCCCATCTTCCGTGAGGGGAATGGCAACAGTGGAGCCTCCCTGCATATCGACCGTTTCGGCCATGGCCATGTAGGATGGGGATGCGGTGAGCATATTACCGTTGCCCACCAATTTGGCGGCTGCCATATCCAGCAACTGTGTGGATCCTGGACCAAAGAGAACCTGTTCCTGCGTGACGCCTTCCTTTTCAGCGATCGCGGCAAAAAACTGCTGACTCTGAAACATGGGATAGCGATTTCCATCCTGAACAGCAGTGATCATGGCTTCCTGGGCTGCTTTTGAAGGACCATAGGGGTTTTCATTTGCGAGGAGGCGGACCTTGATCTGAGGCTGATGGGGGGGAACCACCAGATCCTCTTCGATAACCCGGATGGAAGTGTAGCGACGGGTAGGCTTTTCGGCGAACGCCGACAGAGGGGCAACTGCAGCGCCAGCAGTCAGAAGAGCAGAAGATTTGAGCCAGGTACGGCGGGAGTGGTTGGTGGCCATAAGTGGGGGTAATTGTTGTCTGATGCCAG
>CAZLKP010000035.1:0-3677 GCA_964560095.1 uncultured Bacteroidia bacterium | reverse complement strand
GGTTGTTAGCTTTGCATAGGAAAGGTATAAATAATCCGGTTGATTTCGGCGGAAGGCAAACAGATAAATTCCCTGATCAGGCCTCAGCCTATGCAGGGAATCCACTTGTTTTTGGTGCTCACAGCGGTTGTTCAGGCCGCATAGAGTCTGGTGGTGGTCTGAGACCAGAAAGCAACGGAATGGCGAATAATTTTGATGAATTCATCAAAATCTACTGGTTTGGTAATGAAGCAGTTGGCATGCTCCATGTAACAATTTTCGATGTCATCGCGGGAGGAAGAGGTTGAAAACACAACCACCGGAATGGCCCGAAGGGTTGGTGACTTTTTGAGCTTTTTAAGGATGTCAAGTCCGTTGACTCGCGGGAGATTGAAATCCAGTAGAATGAGATCGGGGTAGGAATTGATGGCCTGCTTTTCCATGTTGTCGAACAGCTCCATCGCTGCTTCTCCATCCTTCACCACATCCAGCTCAATGCCTCCCGGAGATTCCACTTCTTCGAGACCTGCCTCCATCAGGGCGATGTCTGCAATGTTATCCTCGATGAGTAGTAACTTCATTTGATGTAGGAGTATTACCGGTTCTTTTATCTGGGGAAGGTAGGACGTTTTTTGTAAGGAAAACAGGTTGTATTTTGCTTTTCTAACGAATATAAAAGATTCTGGATTGTCCGTGCTTCCGGAAAACTCTACCGGAGTTTGATAATGGCACGGAAATTCAGGAGCCGGGCGGAGAGATAATTTGGGACAGCGAAAGAATTATTCTGCAAATCTTTCACCCACACATACGAAACAGTGTTTTCGCGCTGGAGCAAATTGAAGATTTCTGCGGTCAGCCATATCGATTCGATACCGGTTTTTTTGCCCCCATCTGGCATGATCGTGATCAACTTGCTGAATCCAATATCAAACCGATGATAGGGCGGAAAGGAAAAGGCTGTCCGGTCTTCAAAGGTTCGTGGAGGCCCATAGCGCAACCCACTGCCATATACATAGGTCATCTGCACTTTGTAGGTAGGGTTGATCGGCAGCTCGTCCTGGAAAAACATGGAAAATGTGAATCGCTGATCTGTGGGACGTGGTACATAGCCTTCCTCATCGCCGAGAATATTTTCCTCGGTTTTGAGTAAGCCGACGCTCACCCAAGAATCCACCCCTTTGATGAATTCTCCATTCACCCTCGCATCCATGCCGGTTGCATAGCCATCTGCAACTTGATCGGGATAATAACGGATTCGCACATTTTGGACTTCGTAAGGGATGATGTTGGCGAGATCTTTATAATAAGCTTCCACAAACAGCCGGAATGGCCGTCCCCAGCCGTAAAATTTATAGTCCATCCCGCCAATGAAATGCAAGCTGCGTTGCGGCTTCACATTGAGATTTACGGTGCCGTCAAATCGCCGGAATTCCCGGTAAAACGGTGGCTGGTAATACAGCCCGGATGCTAACCGGAAGCGCAATTTGGTTTCTCCATCTACCTCTTCTGCCGCCCGCCACAGGAGCTGAATCCGGGGGCTGAACATCCAGGCATCCAGCAAATCATAATATTTTCCACGGATCCCGCTATGAAGGGAAAGCGAACGGGTCATTTGCCACTCGTGCTGTAGGTAGGCACTATACTGAAAAGCATCCAGGCTGGTGCTGGCCCGCACATATTCTTCCCGGCCAAATCTCCCCAGTGAATCCACCAAATACCCCGCTGAGTCGAGCACCGAATACTCTTTCAAGTCGTCAGTGAGCGTCTGATACTGGAGCTTCGCCCCAAACAACAGCGTGTGGGTGGCATCGTTGTCGGAAAACCAGCGGCCACGTACCTGTGCACTATACACATTGGCATTGAGAAAGTTGCGGGCATGCCGAAACTGTGTGCCGATGCCCAGATCAAATTCCGCCTCGTTGAATTCATCCGAACCGAAGTTTGTATTTACCTGCCCAAGCAGATATCCTCCTTCCACATCAAATCGCTCTTCCTCAAGCGTGTTGAAGGCGGTGAGAATGTAGTCCAATTTCAACCTCGTACTGGGCTGATACTCCATCATCACTGCGCCTAGAGAGGTCGTGTAGGCGCTGAGTTCCCGTCCTTCAAAGGCAACCAACAGCCGGAATGCCTGTTGAATGGTACCAAAGGTCGTTTCTTTGGTTACAGGCTCAAATAAATATCGGTTGCGGCTGCTGGTGATGAAAGCCGTGACTTTGAGCGGCGTATTGGCCGAATAAATGGTGTCGCGCTTGCCGTTTCTTCGCTCCCGATATCGCACCCGAGGTTGGCCAATATCGGGGGTCCAGGTAAACATGCCCTGGTAATCCATGAATAATGGCCGATATTCTCCTCGGGTGTCCAGGCTGTTGAGCAGGTAGGCCATGGCAAAGCGACGGGCCCCCATTAGGTAGGTGAATTTGCCGGGCTGATCGGGATTGCTTTTGTTTTTTGAGGTGCCTTCCACATGGAGATTGGTGGTAAGGACGCCCAGCTCCGCTGTGGCCCGGAATTCCTCCGGCTGCCGGTAGGTAATGTCTAGCACCGAGGACATTTTGTCGCCATACTGCGCACCAAATCCACCCGTGCTAAATTTCAGTCCCTGAGCCATCGAAGCGTTGGAAAATCCCAGGCCTTCCTGTTGTCCGCTTCTGGCCAGAAATGGGCGGTAAATCTCAATGCCATTCACATACACCAGGTTTTCGTCGAAGTTGCCACCCCGCACCTGATACTGCGAACTGAATTCTGAGTTGGTGGCCACGCCAGGCATATATTTGGCCAGTTGTTCCACTGAAGCCGCAGGCACCGGGATTTCCATGCTTTGTTCTAGCGAAATGGGATTCACCAGCATGGCTTCCCGATCATCAATGCTGGTGGGGTCCAATTCTCCGAAAATATCCACTGATTCGCTCTGCAAGTCCAGCATCTTGATGCTGCGGTCATAGACCCGCCCCGGTGCCACACGAAGCTCCAAAACGGCTTTCTGATGCCCCACATGCTCAAAGGTGAGGTGATATAGCTGCCCCGAAGCCAGCGTCACCCGGTATTGCCCTTCCCGGTCTGTGCGCACCACCAGGCCGGTCTCACCGACCGTGATTTTTACATCTGCGATGGGCTGGTTCACCGGATCAATAACTTTTCCCTGTATGGTACCGGGCTGTGCCAGCACACCATTTCCCCACAGGGTCATCAAGAGCAGCAGGACACCAACGACGAAGGATTGCTTCATGGGGGCCAAATATAAAGACTAGGTTTTGGCTTTTCTATGCAATGAAGGGGAACTGTTGACGCATGGGAGGTCAGAAGTCAGAGGTCAGAGGTCAGAGGTCAGAAGAGTCGAGACTGGCGTGTTGTAGCACCCGGTTACCAGGCATGCTCCGGAGGAGCACCATGTTGGTAGCCTAAGGCACCTGGCCAAGAAACCACACATTCTCCAGACCCTCGCCAGAGGCTCCTCTTCTTGTGGGTCGGAATGACCGTTTGAAATGGGAGAGGCGGGGGCCTGTCCGCCTATGGCATGTGAGGGAACCTACTGGGAGCACAGAATTCAACATGTAAACTCGATCCCCAATTCTTTCTCAGAAAATGTCCAAAGCCTTTCGCGCTTTTCCTCATCAAATGCCTTGTCTGGCAGTGACACCTTGACCAGGAGGACCAATTCGCTCCCCCTCATTTGTCGGTCCGATGAAGTCGCCAGC
>CAZLKP010000034.1:7997-19298 GCA_964560095.1 uncultured Bacteroidia bacterium | reverse complement strand
CACTTCCGGGGCGAATCCAGTCTATCAACTGGAGGAACTGGGGGTGCCGGTGTTTACGGTCCTACTCGGAGATACCACCGAGCAACGGGATGTCCGGATCCGGGAACTACTCTACAATGAGATTGCCTATCTCAACACAGAGATGCCCGTAAAAGTCCGCGTCCAGTCGGAAGGCTATGATCTGGCAAACCTGCAGGTGACGCTACGATCGGGAGGGAAGGTCCTGGGAAGGGAAACTCTGCGCCTGGGTCAAAATCGCCCCCAGGGCGAGGTGGATTTCCTGGTCAAGCCTGAAGAACCCGGTTTGCAGGCTTTTCAGGTGAATGTGACCCGGATGGATGGTGAAATCACCTACCGGAATAATGTCCGTCGGTTTTTTGTCAATGTGCTGGAAACCCGCGTGAAGATTGCCCTGTTTGCCGGCGCGCCACACCCTGATCTGGGAGCATTCAGGCAGGCATTTGAGCGGGAGGAAGGGTACGAGCTCAGCGAGTTTTTACTCAAATCTCCGGGGCAGTTTTATGAGGATCCATCCGGGGTGGAGCTCACGGACTTTGATTTGATCATGCTGCATAATTTTCCGGCCAGCTCGGCTGATGCGCCGGTTGTCGATCGGATTCGGGCTGTAGTGGAAGAAGAGAATCTCCCTGCGATGTATTTTGTTGGAACAGGGACGGACCTGCGCACCATGCAGCCGCTGTACAAGTACATGAGCGCCAGTCCACAAAACCTGGGTGGGAGGAATGAAGAGATTATCGCCAATTTCTCACAAAGCTACCGGCAACATTCTACCTATACATTTGATGACCGCTGGATTTCCTGGGCGAACTCTTCCCCGCCATTATTCCGGCTGCAGGCAGCCTGGCAACCCAAGCCGGATGCAGAGGTCTTTGCAACCGCCAAAATTCGGAATATTGCCCTGGATTATCCGGTCTATTTGCTTCAGAATTATCTCGGGCGAAAAAACTTCGTGTTTCTCGGGGAGAATGTCTGGCGCATGCGTGCACACGCATTTGTTGAGCAGGAATCCTTTGAGCCGTTTGATGGCTGGTTATTTAATAACATCAAATGGCTCATGGTTTCAGATGACAAGCGGAAATTCAAGGTTGAGCCCACCCGCAATGTGTTCCCAGGCCGGGAATCGATCCGTTTCCGGGGGCAAGCCTATGACGATAGCTACAATCCCATTCCCGAAGCCGAAATCAAACTCACCCTGATCGACCCCGAAGGCAGAGAAAACGACTATTACCTGAACGAGACAGATGCGTCTCAGTATTTTCTGGATCTCGGCAATTTGCCCACCGGGACATACCGGTATCGGGCCGAGGGAAGAAAGGAAAATGTATTGATTGGCCGTGACCGGGGAGAATTTTCCGTTGGCCGATCTGGTGTGGAGCACATCACGCTCAGAGCTGATCAGGATCTGCTGCGGCAGATAGCTATTCGCAGCAACGGGCAGTTTTTCTTTGCCAACCAATTCGATGAGTTGGAGGAAGCCCTGGCCAAACAGGAGACCCTGCTCCCCAGAAGAGACGTCAAGCCAGCCCGCACACCACTTCGTGATTACCTGTGGCCACTACTCCTGTTGCTGGCTTTATTGGGGGTAGAATGGGTGTTGCGCAAGGTAAATTCGCAGGTGTAATTCTTCAGAATTCGTTAGAAATCACGAGAGATTGTGCGATTTTTCCTTTTCCTGTTCGCAGAAAGCAAACAGCTGTTCCTGCTTCCCGGATAAATGGTTGATTTCTTTGCGTCAATGGAATAGTCGGGTAGGAGCAGACATTTTTCCGTTTGAAAGCTTTGGAAAAACCTTTGCCTTGGATGCAAGTCAAAATCCCTCACCTTTGAATCAACAGGACGGTAATCCTGGAATTACAAGAGCAAGGGCCAGGGTAGATTCTTCCGGAAGCCGGAATAGAGTCCCCTGGTTTTTTTGTGGATTTATCTTTGATACAATTGGTCGTTGTGGGGCATACTCGCTGGAAGAATGGGTTGGATTTGCCCGTTTCCATTCTTCCTACTAGCTTGCTTGCCGTTGATGCTTGCTCTGCAGGTCCGTGTGTTTCCCAACTCATGCACAATGATCAATTATCCATTA
The DNA here is from genome assembly GCA_964560095.1 of uncultured Bacteroidia bacterium. Classification (GTDB taxonomy): domain Bacteria; phylum Bacteroidota; class Bacteroidia; order J057; family J057; genus JANQTF01. Next base: position 17,200 of record CAZLKP010000034.1, on the reverse strand, counting down.
CAAAACCTCCCCGAGCGCACACCTAAGCCAAGGTCCTCAGGACTGACGATGGTCATGGACAAAGGTCTCAGCGTGAGACAGGTCGAAGATCTGCTGGAAGTGGGCTCCGATTTTATCGATATCGTAAAGATGGGATGGGCTACTTCGGCAGTTACATCCAATTTGAGGAAAAAGCTGGAGGTATATCAGTCTGCCGGGATTCCTGTTTATCTCGGAGGAACCATGCTGGAAGCTTTTTACGTTCGAGGTCAGCTCGACGATTACAAAAAAGTGCTGGATAATTATGGCATCACATACTTGGAAGTGTCTGACGGTTCCATTGACATTTCCGAGGATGATAAGTGTTCCCTGATCAGCGATCTGGCCCGAGATTTCAGGGTGCTGTCGGAGGTGGGGTCCAAGGATCCGGGAAAAGTGCTTATCCCTTCGATGTGGATTGAGATGATGCAGCGTGAGCTGGATGCAGGCTCCTGGAAAGTGATTGCTGAAGCCCGGGAAAGCGGAACGGTCGGTATGTTTCGGGGCGATGGGAATGTGCGCTCAGATCTGATCACAGAGATTCTCAACAAAATGCCAGCAGAAAATATCATTTGGGAAGCTCCCCAGAAAAATCAGCAGGTGTGGTTCATCAAATTGCTGGGAAGCAATGTGAACCTTGGTAATATTTCTCCGGAAGAAACTATTCCGCTGGAAACCCTGCGACTGGGGCTCCGGGGTGATACGTTTTTTACCTTTCTAGGGGAAACTGCTCAATAGTCACATTGACGCTAGGTATGTTGCTGGAATCCATCATCGGGCTGCTAAAGTCACTGATCAATACCCCCTCCCTGAGCCGAGAGGAAGATGACTCGGCCGATCTGATCGATCAGTTTCTTCGGCGACATGGGGTCGATACCGAGCGTCATGGTCATAATGTTCTGGCCCGAAGCCGGTACTGGGATCCTGGCAAACCCGTTTTGCTCCTCAATTCTCACCACGACACAGTCAACCCCAACCCTTCCTGGCAACGAGATCCGTTTTCGGCTACTGTAGAGGGCGATAAACTCTTTGGCCTCGGCAGCAATGATGCCGGGGGGCCGCTAGTGTGTCTGATTGGGGCTTTCCTGCGTTGCAAAGACCGGGGAGACATCCCGTGGAATCTGGTGCTGGCCGCTACAGCGGAAGAGGAGATTTCTGGCCAAAACGGTATTGCCTCTGTGCTGGATCTCATCGGACGGGTAGACCTGGCTTTGGTCGGAGAGCCCACGATGCTGCAACCAGCCGTCGCTGAAAAAGGGCTCATGGTACTCGATTGCGAGGCCAGAGGGAAAGCCGGACATGCAGCCCGTGAAGAGGGGGTGAATTCGATTTACCAAGCGCTGACTGATATTGACTGGTTCAGAACCTACCAGTTTGAGGAGGTATCGGATTTTCTCGGGCCTGTTAAGATGAGTGTTACCCAAATCAATGCGGGGACACAGCACAATGTTGTGCCCGATGTGTGCCGTTTTGTGGTGGATGTACGCACCAACGAATTCTATCCCAATGAGCGGGCGCTGGCCATTATCTGCGAGCAAGTATCTTGTGAAGTGACTCCTCGCTCCACCCGGCTCAATAGTTCACGGCTGGACCCCGATCATCCCATGGTCAGGAAAGTGAAAGAAATGGGCCTGGTTCCTTTTGGTTCGCCGACTTTGTCTGATCAGGCTCTGATGCCCTTCCCCTCAATGAAAATCGGCCCGGGGGATTCGGCCAGGTCGCATACGGCAGATGAATACATTCGCCTCTCTGAGCTGAAAGCCGGGCTGGATGTGTATGTGGGGTTGGTCGATGGTGACAGGTGACAGGTCAAAAGGGTAATGAGAAGATTGATGGTTATGGCTGACATGTTTGGGGGATTGGTGCTGAGCTGTACCAATGCTCCCTGACCAGGGACCCAAGACCAACCTTTACAACCACTCTGTCAGGGTCTGACGAATCTGCATGGGAGATTCGAACTGAATGGCATTGAGGCCAAATCGCTGGGCACTGATGACATTGGCTTCTGAGTCGTCAATGAAGAGTGTTTTGGATGGCTCGATATCGTATCGCTCGCAGGTGAGCCGGTAAATCGCTTCATCGGGTTTGGCAAGCTGCTCATACCCGGAGACGACGATGCCTTCAAACCAATCCAAAAACTCAAACTGTTTTCTGGCGATGGGCCAGGTCTCAGCTGACCAGTTGGTGAGGGCAAACAGGCGGTGTTCGTTGCTTCGATAAAGAATATCCAGCATACGCAGCGAATCTTCAACCACCCCGCCAAGCATCTCCTCCCATCGTTCGAAATAGGCCCGGATTTCTGGCTCATATTCGGGAAATTTCTCTATGCGTTCCCGCATGGCTTCTTCCCAGGGGCGTCCTGCATCCTGCTGGTGGTTCCAGTCGGCATGGCATATTTTCTTTAGAAAGAAATCCATGGCTCCCTGATCCACAAATATCTTTCGGTACAGGTATCTGGGATTCCAGTCTATCAGGACACCGCCCAGATCAAATATGATCGTGTCTATAGGTTGTGTAAGTTGGAGGTACATAGAATAAATATGCAAATATTCGGGAATATTTTGCGCCATCGAACTTTGAGATTTTTCCCTAGTTTGCAAAATGTGTCATTTCTTGCTAGATGAAAAAGTTAATCCTTTTTGTATTGGTCCCCGTTATGATTGCACCTGGGGGCAATTCCAGGAGTTCAGATTCCGAACAAACACGCATGAACTACCCCGAAACGCGCAAAGACTCCGTTGTGGATGACTATTTTGGGACAGCAGTCGCTGATCCATATCGCTGGCTCGAACAAGATACGGCCAGTGAAACCGAAGCCTGGGTACAGGCCCAGAATGAAGTCACCTTTTCCTACTTGGATCAGATTCCTTTTCGTGATCAACTTAGAGAAAGGTTGGAGGAAGTGTACAACTACGAAAAGGTTTCTGCGCCTTACAAGGCTGGGGAGTATTACTTTTTCTACAAGAATGATGGGCTGCAGAACCAGGCAGTCATCTATCGGCAGGAGGGGCTGCACGGGGAGCTGGAAGTATTTCTTGACCCCAATGCCATGTCGGAATCAGGGACTGTGTCAGTGAACCTGATTGGCGTGTCACGCGATGATCAATACATAGCCTATTCGGTGGCTGAATCCGGCTCAGACTGGCAGAAGATTTTTGTGAAAGAAGTGGCTACGGGTAAGCAACTGGATGATGTGATCAGTTGGGTGAAATTTTCCGGGGCGTCCTGGCATGGGGAGGGATTTTTCTATACCCGATTCCCGGAACCTCAGGCGGGAACAGAACTCAGTGCAGCGAGCAACCGAAATATGATCTTCTATCATCGGCTTGGTACCGATCAGGCAGAGGATGAGCTGATTTATGAAGACCCGAAAACAGAAAATCAGTATTTCCGCGCTGGGGTCACAGAAGATGAACAATACCTGGTACTCTACAGATCGGAAGGGGCGACCGTATCGAATGAGATTTATCTGATGGATCTGGAAAATCGGGCAGCAGGGTTTGAGCCCATGTACACCGGCTTCGATGCAGCGTATCTGATTGTGGATCATCGGGAAGGCACATTTTGGGTGAAAACCAACAAAGACGCTCCGACCTATCGACTGTGTACCACCACCCTGGCCGATCCGGCCGACTTGACCGATATACTGCCTGCACGGGACGAAGTTCTGGAAGGTGTGAGCAAAGCTGGAAGCCAGCTCTTCGCCCAGTATATGGTCGATGCCACCAACCGCATGTATCGTCTCAATTACGACGGGAGCAACCTCACCGAAATCCAACTCCCAGGCTTAGGTACCACCGGAATCGTGGGTGGCAGAAAGGATGTAGAGCAGATTTTTTATCTATTCACCGGATTTACCCAGCCCAGCACAATATACCGATATGAGTTGGCGACAGGAGAGTCCAGGGTGTTTTCTCAACCTACAATATCTTTTGATCCGGCAGAATTTGAGACGCGGCAGGCGTTTTTTACCAGCAAAGACGGCACAAAAGTACCGATGTTCATTGTCCACAAAAAAGGCCTGGAGATGGATGGGAAGCGCCCGACATATCTTTATGGCTATGGGGGATTCAATGTAAGCCTTACGCCGTTCTTCAGTTCTCTGCGCATTCCCTTGCTCGAACATGATGCCGTGTATGTGATCACCAATCTTCGCGGCGGTGGTGAATACGGGGAGGAATGGCACCAGGCAGGCATGCTGGAGAAGAAGCAAAATGTGTTTGATGACTTCATGGCTGCAGCAGAATATCTGATCGAGTCTGGTGTGACCTCGCCGGAGTATCTGGCTTGTGCCGGTGGTTCAAACGGCGGCCTATTGGTAGGTGCCGTGATCAATCAGCGGCCAGACCTCTTCCGGGTAGCTTTTCCGGCCGTCGGCGTGATGGATATGCTGCGCTATCACCAATTTACGGTAGGCTGGGGCTGGGTGCCGGAATATGGTCAGGCAGACAGGTCCAAAGAAGAGTTTGATTTTCTCTACGCCTACTCACCGCTGCACAACATCCGCTCGGAGGTAGAATATCCCTCTGTCATGGTCACCACCGCCGACCACGACGACCGGGTGGTGCCGGCGCATTCATTCAAATACATCGCCACGCTGCAGGAGAAGCACACAGGCACCAATCCCACCCTGATCCGCATCGAAACCAATGCTGGCCACGGGGCGGGCAAGCCTACCGGAAAAATCCTGGACGAATATGCCGATGAATGGGCCTTTTTTTTCTGGGAAATGGGGGTCGGGCTTTAAATCGCCTATCTCCGTTCTAATCTGACTACTTGCCCAACCAAGGCCTCTTCCTCTAATCCCTCAACATCAAGCGGCCCAGAAACAAACGATTTCCGATTGATGATACCAACCTGTATATCCTGATCCGGAGAAAAATTGTGAACACGGACCTGAAGGTGTCCTGATAACACACGAACCATTCTGTTTGGCCATTCATTCTGAAATCTCTTGTTGGTTACCTTGCCTGTTCCTACAATTTGCCAGTCCTTATCGGGGCCAAAAACATCCCTGACAAAAAAGTACTGATCATTTCCCAGGTCTATTTCTACGGTGAGGTCTCCAATCTGCCCACCTGCCCATTTGGCGCCTGTTGTGAGAAAATATCAATAGATTTACTGGAAACCCACATTTCTACTTGCACGGAAGGAATAGCTGTGCTGAATACGATTCACGCCTGGTTGAAAAGTAATCTCGAACAGAAATATAAACATGGGCCAGCCCCAATCGTCAAAGTTTGCAGAATCAGGGTTATTGAATTCAAACAGAACAGCAATCTCACAGATTTCATCTCTAAGAGTGAATGAGAGCACCTCCCTGTCCATGGAAATCCTGGCCTCCTTCATCGGATAAATGGAACCATCGTGCGAGTACTAAGCACCATCATTCGCATGTAGGCTCAGAGCCAGGACAAAAAATTGGATAAAGGAAAAAACCGGACTTCATCTTCATGATTCATTGGTTAGATTCGTATTTCTAAGAAAAGCATTCTTTCTCATGGCGCATACTGCACATTTGCTTCGTCCGGTATTTACCCGTCGTCTGGGGCAAAAGCTCTACCAAGGGGCTGTGTTGAATCTGGTTGGCACGGATGCGCAAGGCGCCAGCCGCCTACTTGACGATCTCATGGGCATGGAGATGGCCAATCTTCGTTTGCTTCAGGTGAATATGCGGGAATTTGCCAGAAGTGCCGACCTGTTTGTCCGTGGCGTCAGTCAGGCGTTGGGCTTTGAAGAGGCAGCAGAGGATGTTGGGGAAATCGTAGATGCGCTTCAGCTTCACGGCGGCAAGCTTTGCCTGATGCTCAATCACTTTGATGCGATTGAGCGGGGAGAAGACAGTGGCTATGGCGAGCCCTTTTTCGCGGGGCTTAATCGCTTTTTTCTCATCCCCAATCTCAGCCTACTGGTCGTAACAGAGAAACCCCTCGAAGCCCGGCTGACCCATGTGGAGGATTTCCTCGCTCAAGGAGATTTTGAGCCAGAGCTTCACAAACTCCCGCCACTTGGGTTCAAGCGCTATCAAGAAGAACTCACCCGGCAATTTCCTTCCTGGAAGCCGACGCCAGCAATTGTATCGGCGATTTTTTCACATCCCATGCCTTATCTCTTTCTGGAACGCGTGGTTCAGCGCCTAGAGTCCCTGGGACAAGAAGAGCCAGAGATTGAGGAGGTGACCATTCGGGAATGGCGCAAGCAGTTTGATTGGGATCATGGCCTGGAAACACCGGAATCGGCCGAAGCGAAACCCTGGTGGAAGTTTTGGTGAGAGAACACGATGATACAAGTTGGGTTTCTACTGATTTCCTGGGTATTGGAATCGGGATTAATTCGCTTGAGCAGATTGTGTTGAGCAAATGCTGGAATTTGTGTTTGGTGTTGTGAAAAATTCTGATAATAGATTTCCTACAACTAAAGATTTAGGAAATTTGGTAGATGGGGAAATTTGGTAGATGGAGCAAGACACGTAAGTTGGTGGAAAATTTCACATCATGATACGTTGGCTGATTTGTTTGTTGGCATGCATACCGCTTCAGGTGTTTGCCGTTCATATACCTGCTATCTTTTCTTCTCACATGGTGTTGCAGCGCGAGACCGAGGTAAGCATCTGGGGCTGGGGTAGGCCCAGGGAAAAGATCGTACTCACCACGGGCTGGGACAATGAATCGTATCAGACGACTGTGACAAACCAGGGAACATGGTCGGTGAAGATCCCTACTGGGGTGGCAGGTGGGCCTTACACCCTGGATATTCAGGGACATAATCTCATTCGCCTGGAAGACATTCTCCTCGGAGAAGTATGGCTTTGCTCTGGACAATCCAACATGGAGTGGTCGGCAAATGCCGGCATCGACGATGCAGAGCAGCACATTCGCGAAGCCCATCATCCCGACATTCGCTTTTTCGATATCCCCACAACGACCGCCCCTGATCCACAAATCGACCTGAATGGATCCTGGTCGGTTTGTACTCCGGCTACCATGCGGAAAACCACTGCCATTGGATACTTTTTTGGTTGCAGGCTGAAAGACGAGCTGGGCGTACCCATTGGGCTCATCAACAGCACGTGGGGAGGTACGTCGGTAGAAGCATGGAGCCCTAGAAGGAGTATTGAATCCGTACCGAAACTCAAAGCTGCTGCCGATATACTCACGCCTGTGCCCTGGGGGCCAGTTCGGCCAGGCACCATCTACAACGCCATGATTCACCCGCTGATGCCCTTCCATATTGCCGGAGTTATCTGGTATCAGGGAGAGGCCAATGTCCCGAATGGCAACATGTATGAAGAACTCCTCAGCAACATGGTCAGCGAATGGCGAAGTGGTTGGAGAAAGGATTTTCCATTCTATCTGGTGCAGATTGCGCCCTATCGATATGGAACAAACAGCCAATCGCAGGTGGTGCGGGATGAACAGCGGAAAGCTGCAGAAAGTATTCCGAATAGTGGGTTGGTCGTGGTAAGCGATATCGGAAATCTGACCGACATTCACCCGCGCAATAAACTGGATGTGGGCATTCGCCTGGCTAATCTGGCTTTGGTGAACACGTATAAATTCTCCGACCGCCTGGCGCATGGTCCACTGCCTGAGGATGCAGTCTTTGCAGAGAGGGAAGTCCTGATTTCATTCCTGCATGGAAATGGCCTGCACAGCAAGGGGTATCCGATTTCAGAATTTGAAGTGGCGGGGGAAGATGGTGTCTGGCACCCGGCAGAGGCTTCCATCGAGGGGGAATCTGTGAGGCTAACGGTGGAGGCTGTTCCTTCGCCACGAAAAGTCCGGTTTGCCTGGTCAAATACCGCCACGCCTCATGTTTACAACCGGGCTGATTTGCCTGCTTCCTGTTTTTTGATTGAAAAGGAGTAGAGATCGCGCAATTTCCGGCCTTGAGGAATCTTTGGCAATGGCCGAACGACTGCTTATCATAGGCACAAATGACAAGGTGAACGCGAAAGTCATTCATCCATGAATATCCGCCTCCAACAGCTCATGCCATATCCGCTCGAAGATCAGAACACGACAGGCTCCGAAGTCTGGGGTGTCAAAGACCTCCACATGACCGCCGGACAATCTTATATAATCGGCTCGCCCTCGGGCAAAGGGAAGTCCACATTGCTGGGGATTTTATTCGGTCTGAGACGCGACTATCATGGCACCGTAAGCCTCGGTGATCATGACCTGGCATCGCTCAGCCTGGCCGAATGGGCCCAGTGGCGGCAATCCAAAATCAGCATGGTCTTTCAGGGGCTGCGCCTCTTTGGCCACCTCAATGGCTGGGAAAATCTTAAGGTCAAAAACAAGCTGACCGGATTTCGCTCCCAGGACGAACTCAACAATGTGGCTACCCAACTCGGGATCATTGACCTAATGGAACGGCCCTGCAGCACCTGGTCCTTCGGACAGCGCCAGCGCCTTGCTATCATCCGGGCCATGAGCCAGCCTTTCGAGTGGCTGCTGCTTGATGAGCCCTTTTCTCATCTGGATACAGAGAATACCGACATGGCCTATCGGTTGATTCGGCAGACCTGCGAGCAGCAATCAGCCGGCCTCATCGTCACCTCGCTGGGGGAGGAACAAGGCCTTTCTTTTGATCATTCCATTTCACTCTGACTGCCAACCATCACGATCGTGCTGAGACGAATCCTTTGGAAATCACAAAAAACCGGGCAAATCATTGCCGCCTGTGTAGGGGCCGGGCTGGGACTCACGATTCTGCTCTTTTCCCTTCAGACCTGGATGGATCTGCGTAGTCTGCTCGTGGAGGAAGCGCAACTCATCCGCCCAGAATATCTGGTAATCAACAAGCCCGTGTCGCTCCTGAGCAGTTTTAGCGGATCAGCGCCCAGTTTTTCCGAAAAAGAGATTGAAGACATCCGGAAGCAGGCCTTCGTCAAATCAGTGGCTTCCTTTCAAAACAGTCGTTTTCGCACCTATGCCTCCCTCAACCTGGGCAGCCGATCCATGGAGCTTCGTACCGATCTCTTTTTTGAGGCGGTGCCAGCGGACTACGTGGATGTTCCTACCGGCAAATGGGGCTGGGAGCAGGGGCAGTCGGATGTACCGATTGTCATTCCGACCGACTACCTCAACCTCTATAACTTCGGCTATGCGTCGAGCCAGGGCCTGCCGACCCTGTCGCCGGCGACAGCGGAAATGGTGCGTCTCAATCTGGTGGTCTATGGC
>CAZLKP010000034.1:0-7987 GCA_964560095.1 uncultured Bacteroidia bacterium | reverse complement strand
GTCGCCGAGAGACCTTTGTGGGCCGCATTGCCGGCTTTAGTGATCGGCTGAATTCCATTCTGGTGCCCCAGACCTTTCTCGACTATGCCAATCTGCGTTTTGCGGATAAGGAAGCCCAGAATCCTTCGCGCCTGATTTTGGAGACTGACAATCCGGCCAATCCGGATCTGGTGCGCTTTCTCGAGGTCAACGGCTACGAGACCAATCAGGATCAGCTCCGCTCCGGCCGTATGAATCTGATTCTGACGAGCATCTTTGGCATGCTGGGGGTGATCGGCCTGCTGTTGATTGGGTTGTCGCTGCTGGTTTTTCTGGCCACTTTTCAGCTTATCCTGACCCGTAACCGTCCCGATATCGAGTTGCTGCTGCACCTCGGCTATCCGCCAATGCAACTGGAGCGCTTTTACCTGCTGGTGTTCGGCCTGCTCACGGCTTTCCTGGCGGCGCTGGCCTTTTGTGCTACGTTGCTGGGGCGCGGCTACCTGGGCAGTGCCATGGAAGAAGCAGGTTTTTCCCTGCCGGAAGGAATTTCACTGTCGTTATTGTGGGTATTGCTGGCGATTGTGGGCGTGTTTGTGGCGGCGCAGTGGGTGGTGGTGAGAAAGGGAGTGAGGTAGGTCGAATCCTAGGACGGGACTGACGTGACCTTTTCGTTTCTTTCAGCCATCCACCCTACCAGCCATTTCACCCACCACATGGCGGCAGCCGTACCTGCCAGCATCCCGCCTATTACTGATATGGCCAGGGGCGATTGCAAATCGCCGCCCACACCCTCGGCAAACAATACCGGCACCATCGCCAGGATCGTGGTCGCGCTGGTCAGCACAATGGCCCGCAGACGCTGCTTGCCCGCCATGCGGGTTGCTTCGGCAGGAGGCTTGCCTGCCTGCACATGGCGCCGGATAGCTTCTACCTTTAGGATAGCATCATTGACCACAATTCCCGAGACGATGATCATCCCCATCCCCGACATCAGGTTAAGGCTGGAGCCGGTGAGCAGCAACAATAAGACACTTCCGCCCAATCCAAACGGAATGGTGCTCAGCACAACTACAGGATACCACAATGACTCAAACTGAGCAATCAGAACTACCATGAGAAGCAGCAAACCCAACCCAAACAAAAGAAATAAATTCCGCTGCTGTCGTTCTGCTTCTCCGGCATGTGGATCCGGCAACAGCATCCAGCCGGCTTCCAGAGCCAGGTCCTGCCAGCGCGAAAGGGTGCTGGGGGAGATGGATGCCCGATCCGTCCAAATACGTAGGATGTGAAAACTGTGAGCTTCGTCTCCGACCCTGAAGTTGGGGCGGGGAGTCATTTGCCAGGAAACCAGATCTGTCAGTGGAATGCCTTTAAAGCTCGATTGATGCAGCCATTTGTGCCAGCGGACATCTTCTCCCTCAAATAAGAGTCGCAGCGTCTCATCCCCCTGCTGCCATTCGTGAATGCGGGTTTTGCCCGTTTGGAGCCTGAGTTCTTCTGCAAGCTCATACCAGTTGATCCCAAGGTGGCCGGCATCGCGCAAGCGTGGAGTGAGCAACACGCTGTTACTGACTGAAGACCAGGGCAGTTGGACGCGCTTCACGGCCGGATCAGCAGCCAAGACCTGGATGAATACCTGGTCTTCGCGGAAGGAATCCATTTGTCCGGGTTGAAGGGGAACCAACCTCAGATCCATTGTGGAGGCCTCTTTGCCAATCCACTGTGACAACGCATTTTCGGGTTGGGAGAGCTGCCAGACGGCTTCAGGAGCGTGGAGAGAAAACCACCCGGTGAGTTGCATCGAGAGAGAATCCCGCCTCGAAGGAGTCATGTGAAACCGAAGCCGGGCTGCTTCCTGTAGGGGGACATGGCGGCCATAGTCAATGGCCCCGATCAGGCTGGTGACAGGGGTGAATTCGGCCAAAATGTCTTCTCTCAGGCGTTTGGTTCGCTCCCGATTGCTCTGAATGGAAGTCCCGGGCTCCCAGCGAATATCCAGTGTTGTGTCGTTCAGATTCAGGGGAGGAAAGACATCCACTGGCAAATATTTCCATCCTAATCCCAGAGTCATGAGAAGGGCTCCCAGGCTCAGCCACGGACCAATCAGCCTGAAGCTCTTTGGGAGCTTGGGCTTCAAGGGCAGGTTTTTGGGGCCTGACCCCCGATGATGAGCCTTGGCAATATCTTCCCGGTTCTTCCCAAGTGGAAGCTGTTTGTCCAGCACTGGCAGGAATCCCAGGGCAACAATCAGAGAGGCGGAGAGGGAAATGCCAACAGCAAGTGCGAGATCCTGAAACAGAACGCCAGCCATGCCATCGGCCAGCCAAAGCGGGACGAACATGCACATGGTCGTCGCGCTGGAGGCCAGCAATGGCCCGACCATATCCCGGGTCCCTTTTACCACGGCGTATCCTTGTGGCAGTCCGTTCAGACGGCAGCGCTGAATGTTCTCCACCACAATGATCCCGTTGTCGATGAGAATGCCGGTTCCCAGGGCCAGGCCGGCTATCGACATGAGATTCAGACTCAGGTCCAGGAGGTAAAACCCAATGGCAGATAGCAGCAGGGCACCCGGCACGGTGATAGCCATGAGCAGAGGGGCACGCCAGGATCGCATGACCAAAAACAGAAGGAGAATGGCAAATCCGGCCCCATACATGGCACTTTCTGCCAGGCCCGCCAGACTCCAGATCACCCAGTTGGCCTGATGATCGAGCAGATGAAAGGAAAGATCCGGATGAGATGCCTGAAGCTCCGCGAATGTCCCGGCCAGCTCTGTCTGGAGCTGGAGGAGGTTGGCTCCTTTTTGCTCATACAGATGTAGGAGGATTCCGTGACGATCGTGATGGACAACATGCTGGTGAGGTGGCAGGACCGAGAGGTCCAGACTAGCCAACTGGCCCAGCGGAATCTGTTGATTTTCATCAATGCGAACGGGCCATTCAAGCAGCGACTCGGGATGCCGAACCCGGCTATGAATCAGGACGGGAATTTCGTAGATCCCTTCACCTGAAAGAAACCCTACCTCCATGCCGATCTGGGTGGCTAGCTGTTGTTTCAGGTCCTGCAGTGTCAGATTGACGGCTTGCAGGGCTTTCTTGTCTGGTTGGAGATACATTCCGGTTGCTGCCTCCCCCTGAATATCGCAATGGGCAATGGAAGGAAGCTGTTCGAAGCGCCTGGCACCAGTGTAGGTTGCCCAGTCGCTGAGGTCCGGGAGAGATAGGACAGAGGATGTGACGATGATGCTGGCGACCGGGAGATCCGAAATTCCAGGGGGACGCAGGGTTGGCCGCTTTGTGTGGCGAGGCAGTTGTGACCGGACCCTGTCGATGGCTTCATTCGCAAGGAGGGATAGATTAACCAGATCTGCTCCCCAGTCAAAGGTGATGCGAATCATTCCCTGATGTTCTGAGCAGAATGTCTTCATGCTGCGCAGGTCTGGCAGCTCGCGAAGTGAGCGCCTCAGAGGAGCGATGATTCTGTCTTCTGACACGGAAGGTGGCTGGCCCTGCCAATCGATATCTACCACAAGCTCGGGCCTGGGTTCTGCAGGCATCAGGCTCACAGGAAGATGATTGCCGGTGATCCATCCGGTAATCAATACCAGCAGGACGGTGGCCAGCACACCAATGGGGCGTTTGGTCAAGGTTTGAATCATAACAGATAGAATCAGGGGGTCTTCCGGGCTGCATAGACTTTTTCGCCATGAGCCAACTGCGTGTTTCCACTTACCAGCACGGGATCACCAGGGCTAAGTCCTTCATGGATTCTCACGCCCAGATCGTCGCGAATACCGGCTTCCACATAGGTCCATTCAGCCTGGCCATCCTGAAATCGAAAGACCATGTCTCTGCCTCCCCGCCTCAGTACGGCAGATTCTGGCACCGTCAGCACAGGTTCTTCATTCAGGTGCCGGAAAGTGGCCCTGACTTGTGTTCCGGCCACCAGGTGTTGAGAAACATGAGGCAGCGACACATAGACCACCACAAGTCCCTGCTTATTGACCTGGGGGTTAACCCCTCTCACGGTACCGGCCAATGGGACAGAGATTCCCTGAACACGAAGTTCTGTTTTGGTGCCGGATTCAGGTAAAAAGGAGGTATTGGGAGCCATGTAGAGTTCGGCTTCCATAGAATGAGCCGGTATGAAGTCGGCAATTTGCTGCCCGGGCATGATTTGCTCGCCATCCATGACATGGAGTTTTCCTAGCCAGCCATCTGACGGAGCAACAATCACCGTGTGTTTCAGCCGCAGGGCAGACCGGCGCAGGGCCAGCCTGGCAGCAGGAAGGCCTGCTTCATATTCCCAGCGCTGAATGGCTTCCTCCGGCAGGCTGTCCACCATACCACGTCTGGCTCGCAAGGACTCGAAGTCGATGGACGCTTTGCGCAGGGCTGCCCGGTTTTCCCGATGTGTCAGAGAAAGAAAGGTCGTATCAATGCGGGCAATGCGTTGACCTCTGCGCAGATAGGTTCCAGATGAATGGGGAAACTCAGAGATCGTCCCCTCTACCAATGAGGAGATTTTTTGGGGACGAATAACCCTGAGTATTCCCTCGCATTGATAGGCTCGATCCGCCCTGGTCATCCTCACATGAACAGTATCGACGATGGGAAGGCTGGCTTGGGGCAACTGGCTCTGCGTCGGTTTCACCGAAGCATCAGGGGCTGGCTGGCAGCCATGCAGGGACCCGGTTAGAACCAGAACAATAGCAATATGTACAAGGTCGGTACGCATGAAGATGAGTTCGAATCGGAGTGATTGACAGGTTGCTCAGTCTGCCACCTGGGAGTCGGTGTGACGAAATGTCGTGAGAGGTCTGGGTTCTTTTTTGCGGAAAGACATAAGCATGAGTAGTAGCGTAAATCCAGCAAGTAAGAGGTGAAGGTACAGGTGCTGCTCAATGCTGAGTGGCGCAAGCAAGCCTCCACAGGCACAGGGTGTGCCGGTACTTCCGGTGATCAGCAGCAGGAAATAGAACGACATCAGCGACTGAATCAACAGATTGACGCCCCACCCTGCCTGACGGTATTTGTCTGTGGCCAATCCTGCGGAGGAAAGAATGAGCAGCGCCGGAACCAGCCAGATGAGCAGATCAATCAGCGTGACCGGAACAAAGGGGGCCTGGATGATTTTCATCTCATAGGCCTGCCAGTCTTTGAGGATTATGGCCAGCAGGGTGAGGTTAAAGGTCATCATGGTCCAGGCGGCCAGATGGCTGAGTTTTCGTGTGGCGTTCATGGCATCAGGATTTGGCGTTTGTAGGTGGCGAGGGTCTGGTCTTCATACAAGACAAAAAGACGGTTCCGATCTCCGACGAAAATCTTTTCCGGGAGGATGTCATCCGCCAGATTGGGGATCTCCAGACTCCGGAGATAAGCGCCGGTTTGACCGTCATACACATCTGCGCGCTTGGCCGAGCCATCGCTAAATCGCAGGTTGGACAGGATGATCAGTTCTTCACCGCTCCCAGCAGAATGAAGATTGGAGGCATAGTCGGGCTCCTGGACAAACATCGTGTAGGGCCCCTTCTGCCTCAGCGAAACCTCGGGTGGCTGTTTCCCGTCGATGGTCGAATTCACAAATACCACCTCGCCATTCTGATCGAGACGGAAAATGAGGCCAGCCTTGGAACAGACATAGTATGCCCCTCCCTGATCAATGGGAATCCATAAACCCTGAAGGGCAATCGAGGGGTAGGGGACTTCTTCTGTTACCCCTAATAGCGTGCAAATGGGCGTGGACCGTATTTCTCTTCCAGCACGAATATCATACAGGATGACCTTCAGGTCATACTCATCTGTGAATTCGGTCATCACTGCCAGATGTTCAGAGAGCATGCAGCCTGAGGAAATTGTAGCGTAATCCGGCTGGATCATCCGACCAAATTCACCTGTTACAGAGAAAGTGTGGAAGGATCCGGATATGTAATCAAAGGTATATATCGAATCTCCCCGCAAGGAGAGTTTCTTCAATCCCTGGTGCTCCCAGGGTGCTTCGCCTTTTCCGGAAAATGTCCTCAAAAGATCCCCGTCGGTGCTGATGTTGGAAATGTTCTGATAGGTATAATCTGCCAGATAGATGTGACTCCCAGCATTGATAATGTCTGAGACCATGCCCTGGTCCAGTGTCAGTCGATTGGTTTGCGACACTTTTTCGCCAAAAGACCGGTCATAGGTGCGTTCATTGCACTGCTGGCTGATTTCTGGTGCCAGCAAATCGCGCACATCCCTGAATCGGGACTCGGAAGGGGGGGCAGGGGTTGCATAGCCGCTGCAAAGCACGACTACGGTCAGTAGGAGCCCTGCTCCGGCAAGCAGGAGAAAATGGAGCTTGTTCATACCACAATAGATTTGGATGGGACGTAAGAGGTTCTTGGTCATGAGCAAAGTGAGCCGGGTAGTCCGCTTCCTCCCACCGTGGAAGCATCGGACTCCCGGTACTCAACTTGCGGTGTCTCCGCCGGACACGGGTGGGGGTAGTGGTCCGGAGGGAGACGGGATCTCGTGGCAGCTGATGCACAATCATTCAGCTCTTTTTCCAACGACTACAATCGTATCACTGTTTGCATCCTTGTGGAAAACCTTCTTGTCGGTCTTTCCGTTTCTTGTTACCAATGCCATGGCACAAAACTCATTGACTCCTTCGCAAATAATGACATCTGCATCGGCAGCCTGGGAAGAAACAGGAGAACCAAAGGCAAGCAAAACAGCGAACAATGCGGCACTAGCTGCCGCCAGGATGGATTTTGTTGAAGTCTTCATCTTGAGATATGTTAAGGGTTAGAAAATGTTACTTAACGATCATCAGGTGAAGACACCGCATCATCGCGCCGAAACGCGCTGATATCCTGACTTGTAGCAATTCGAAGAACGGATACAGGGGTGGTCGATCTGGTCGTTTGGTGGTGGACCCGATGTCCTTGCCTCCGTATCATGATCCTAAGGTAGAGGGCTGCTGCACACGCTCTGAACACAAATTATGGGCTTTGCTCAGGGCCGATCAGCAAAAAACGGCCCAGACACCCCATTTTTCAGGATGCCTAAGCCGTTTGCTCAATCACACCGGAGTTTTTCTGGTGATTTTTTTCAAAAATCTTTAGTCAGTCCCAGCCGGGACAATCTCAAAGCCCATTCCTTCAACTTTAGACCTTAACCCATTGACCTCTTTACATCTTCTTCTTCAGCTTCTCTATCAGCGCGAGGAATGGCTTGGTATTTTGCATGATGTAGAAGTGGAGGTAGGGGAAGCCTGCGTCGAGGAGTTCGAGTGATTGCTGGTAAGCCCATTCCACGCCCACTTTGATCTGTTCGGGGCGGGTTTTGGCTTTGAGCATCCGCTCCATCAGTTCGCCGGGAATGTCGATGTGGAAGAATGCTGGCAGCGAACTCAAGTGACGCTGGGAGGTCATCACCTTCATGCCCGGGATGATGGGAATGGTGATGCCTGCGGCGCGGGCTTCTTTGACATAATTGATAAATTTCGGCGTATCAAAAAACATCTGTGACACGGCATAGTGAGCGCCGGCATCCTGCTTCTTTTTCAGAATGTCGATGTCAAAACCGATGTTGGGTGCTTCAAAGTGCTTCTCCGGATAGCAGGACACACCAATGCAGAAATTGGACTTATCGGCATCAATCAGGTCATCGATGTAGTGGCCCTTGTTCATCTTGTGGATCTGGTCCACCAGATCCACGGCATAGTGGTTCACCGTGCGATCCTGCGGAATAGGCCGGTGGCTCGATTTGTCGCCACGAATGGCGAGGATGTTTTCGATACCGAGATAGTTGAGCTCAATGAGAGCATCCTCTGTTTCTTCCCGGGTAAAGCCGCCGCATAGCAGGTGAGGAACCGGTTCGAGGTTGAATTTGTATTTGATGGCTGCACAGAGTCCAAAGGTGCCCGGGCTTTTTCTCTTGACCTTCTTTTTGAAGCTTCCATCTTTCATCTCCTCCCAGACAACCTCCGCAGCGTGGCTGGTCACATCAATGAAGGGTGGGCT
>CAZLKP010000033.1:5478-19662 GCA_964560095.1 uncultured Bacteroidia bacterium | reverse complement strand
GGCTTCATTTTCGATCGCCATCTCATAGTTGCGGATGGCCTCGCGGATGTTGTTTTGCTTCTGGGCTATTTTCCCTCTGAGGATAAATGCGCTGCTGAAATCACGCTGAAGCTCGAGGGCTTTGGTGATGTAGGATTCTGATTCGGAGTATTCTCCATTGAGATAGTAGCTCACGGCTATTTTGTAGTAATAGACGTGGTTGGTTTTCATCATCTGCTGCTGAATGAGCTGCCGGTAGGGACCGAAATTGGCCTTGGCCCATGCCCGCTGAGCCCCGGCGGAATCCCCCAGATTGCTGAGGCAGAGCCCTAGTCCATAATAATATTTGGCCAGTTCAGCGGGTGGTGAATTCTTCAGCCGATCCGATCCCAGAGCTGTCTCGTATGCCTGCCGGGCTTCTTCCCAGCGGCCTTCCTGCACATCAATTTCAGCACTATAATACAAGATATTGGGATTTTCAGGGTCAATTCTCCGTGCTTCATCAATGTGGCGCTTGGCGTCGTAGATGCGATCTTCTTTCAGAAGCAGGTTGACCAGCAGTAGTTGGTACTGGACTTTTCTTTTGGTGTTGGATTCGTATCTGGCAGCCTGCTCGTAATAGTAAATGGCATTCTCAAAATCATTTTCAGTCTTATAGATTTTGGCCAGAAGAGAGTATGCCGGCGTAAAGTTGGGCTGATAATCTACAGTAGAACGAAACGACTGGATGGCCGCTTCGCTATCTTTCATCACGTATTGGCATTTTCCACGTTGGAAATAGTATTTGTAATTACCGGGTTCGAGGCGGATGGCCTCATCGTATTTCAGGATTGCATCCCTACAGTTGTTTTGCTTCCGCAGGTTTTCTGCTTGAATGTATGACTGGTGTCCCGGTCCCTGAGCGACCAGTTGAGCTGAAAAGCCAACAACAAGCAAAGCCAACAAAACGAGGGAGTGGTAGCCTTTTTTCATAGTGCAGAAATAGGTGGGTGCGTTCTGGGAACTGGAAAGCAGCAAATGCAGGTGGCCTACATCAATTGCCATATTACAAAATAAGGCAAAACCCTCACAATTGAAACCTTTCACTTATTCCAAAAAGCTAACGTATTTTTCCTCAGGTAAGTATGACTAAACCAATCCGCTGATAATCTCCCGAAAGGCTGCGGCCACGAAGGTCCAGAAAATAACACTGAGACCATTCCACAGAATGATCTTTCTTGGATTCTCCTGAAACGAAACCGCAATACCAACGGAGAGCATTGGGGAAATCACCACGTTGAGAAAGGAAATACCGACCAGGCCATATTGTTTCCAGATCGAATAGAACTTCCTTCTCCGCGAGAAGCTCATTTGCCTTTTGCGCTTAAAGGTGCGGCGAAACCATCGGTTCAGGGCTGTGCCGAAGTAAGTGTAAAGGACCACACTCACCAATGCGCCGCTCCCTGCCGGTATCACAATCTCCCAAAATCCAAACCGGGGTGTGGCTGCTGCTGTGCCCAGCGCAATGAGGAATTTGAGCATGGAAAGAAAGAAAATCGAGACGTAAGCCATGATACCAGGCACAGACAGAGATACAAGGGGTGCTATTCCCAGGAGGGAAAGCCAGAGTGCATTCATAAATAGAGTTCAATATCATTTCGGGCCAAAAGCCAGATCTCCGGCATCTCCCAGGCCAGGGACAATGTAGGATTTGGCCGTAAGCTCGTGATCTATTGATCCTACGAAAATACAGGCCATAGGGATGTGTCTCAGGACATATTCTATGCCTTCATCACTTGCCACGACTCCCGCAACGAAGACATCTTTGGGTTTTCCTCTTTCAAGGAGCTCACGATAACTCACCACGAGGCTTTTTCCGGTGGCGATCATCGGGTCGATCATGATCACCGGTCGGTTGGTGATATCGGGCATCGCCTGATATTCTACCTTGATTACAAATTCATTGCCGCGCGTAACGTGGCGGTACGCTGCAATGAAGCCATTGTCGGCCCGGTCAAACATCTCCAGAAACCCCTGATGAAAGGGAAGCCCGGCACGGAGGATAGATATCACCACCGGCTGCTCAGCAGGCACAGGCATCACCAGTTCTCCCAACTGAGTGGTCACCTCTCGGTCTTCGTATTCCAGCTTTTTGCTGATTTCCTGTGCCAGAACCCAGGCCATGCGGCGCAGGTTGTTCCGGAACCGCAGCCTGTCCTGTTGCAATTCCTGGTGCCTCAGTTCATACATAAACTGATTGACCAGCGATGATTGTTGATCTATGACCGTAACGCGTTTATCCATCTTATTGCTAAAGGTAATTGATTTCGTTCAATCTGAAGATAGAAAACAGGGGCTCCGCCTGCCCGCCTGAAAAAACGCTCAACACCGGGTATCATGGATCCTTCAAAATCAAACAGCGTCATTCCCTGTTCCCGACCCCGTAGCATGGATCGCCACATCAACACCGGCATGGCCGACCGACTCCCAAGCGACGGATCATAAGCGCCCAGCAGGTAGATCAGCCGGTCCTGAAAGGTCACAAACAATGCAGCTGCTTCCATATGTCCCGCTTCGTTGTGAATGCTGTGAACAACACCTGATTGGCTGGATCGCAAATACTCCATTAAATCCTGTAAACCTTGCCAATCCTTGTCATTCCGTCCGATGATTTCATGCCCCTGCGCTTGTTGCCTGCGTAATATTCTGAGGAGCTCAGCCGGCTCTGTATCAGAGCTTAGCCTCAGATCTTTTCCTTTTCGCACATACCTGCGAAAGGTTGAAGAGGTATGTTGCTCCAGCACCTGAATCTCCTGTGTCAGATCCACCTGATAGGTAATCCGGGGACTCAGCCGAAATCCCGACCAGTGGAAGGGAAGGACATACCGAAGGTTTGGAGAGCAATACCAGATGATATGGCGAAAAGGACGAAGCTGTTCGATCAGGAGGTCAAGGGCTTCCTTGTGCAGACTAAAATCTTGGTAGTGTTTGCCGGTAGGGGGAATGAAGCATGGCCCCCAGTGCTGGGCAAACTTTGGCTGAAGGGTACGAAGCAGGCCCAGGGTTCGGTTGGGGAGAAAGGGCACCACGCATACCCAGGCGGACTTGTGGCGAATGATCCAGGCCTCCCAGCCCGGGGCGATAATTGAGGCATAGCCGTGTAACATCCAGGCAGCCCCTTGAGGCGATGCCCGCACAAAGGCATCCCATATTTCCGGTTCAATGCTTGTTCCGGGCTGACGTTCGATATATAATTGACTCAAAGCGCCGACTGATTTGCCAGGGTTTGGATAACACGGGTGAAAAAGGAACTCCATCCTGTCCATTCACCTGATTCACTCAGACATTCGTTGTGCAAACATACCACAAATGAACCTTTTCCGCGATCTACGGTCATAAGGGTTTGCGCCAACCATGATTCTGCCCGAGAGAGCTTCTGGTTCAGATCACGCTGGTAAAGTGGTTTCTCTGTCCCCACAAAGGTTCTGTCCATCATGAGGGTAGGGTGGATGATAAGGTCGGTGATAGATTCAGCCTGCAGGTCATACCAGGGAAAGGGAACCATCATGCCACAGGGAAATCCGCCTTCTCCGTTTCGGTACAAGGTGAAATCTTCCCGGATCCCGGCAGCTATCAGGTCCCTGCGGGTCTGGGGGAGGCGATAACGGAAGAAATGCATCCGGGCAGATGTGACCGGTTGCCGGATGATATCGTGGAGCCGTTGCGTTTCTTTTTGAATCTGTCCCGGGATCTCCGAAGAGCGGTAGCTGGGGTGAATGCCGATGCTCACTCCGGAGGATTGCAGGTCCATCAGTACCTGCCTCCAGCGTTTGTGCCGCCAGGTAAATCGGCTGTCGTTCTTGTCGATGCGCTCAATAAGCGCCATCATTGTCAGTTGCTTTGGGTCGCACATCGCCAGCCACTGGTCAAATGTGTGATAAGGATCTGTTCCGGTTTGGAATGCATGGATCCGTTCTGTTACAGCACTTCGATCGCCTGAAAGAAGGGCTTTGACGAAACTACCGGCCTGTACCAGGCGGGGTTTGTGCAGATATTTCCATGGATTGTCGAGATCCACGGTGATTCGGTGGGGAAAGGCTGGGAGAGTCAGTTCCTGCTGCAGCGAAGGCCATCTTGACAGCAGCAATTGTCGGAGATGTTCCAGCCATCGGTGAACCACCGGTACGGTGGCAAGGGGGAGTTGAGACATGGTTTCGTGCTCCAGATAGCGCCCCTGGAGGTCGGTTTGGGGGTGCTGGTAAGTGGGATATTCCGAAACGAGCCAGAAGATGTCGCTGAACAGATCTGTGTCTGCAAATTCTGTGCAGCCCGAAACATCCAGAGAAGGAACCTGGCTGCCAACAAGTGTGGCTGGCGGTCGGTGGGTTCCTGTTTCCCACAGCAGGCCATCGTCCGGAATACAGAGGGCATGCGGCATGTGGGGATCTGTTCCATATTGAATGAGCGGGCCGGAGAAGTCTTCTTCGAGCGATTGTCTCAACTCAAAAGGCAGGCCGATGATGGGGCTGCACAGGTGATGTATGACCCAGCGCAGGCGCTCAGAAATCTTTGGGACCAGGACAGTGACAGCCATGATTCAAGATGAGAATTCAGAACGAAATTCCTATGTGAATGAAGCCCGACATTGGTAATTTTCACTGATTAGCGTATTTTCTGGAACCGTAAGCATTGGTAGGTTACCCACAAAGCGTGCCGAGCCACCTTGCTAACAGCCTGATTCAGAACAGAAACCGCCCGAAAATCCAAACTATGTATTACTTTTGCGCGCATGGGAATGAAAAAGTTTGTTCATGTTTGCCTGACACCCGCTCTGATCGATCAATTTGACGTATCAGATGCGATTGTGGTCGTGATTGACATTCTCCGTGCCACCACGACCATGTGTGTGGCTTTTGACCACGGAGCCGAGATGATGGTTCCTGTGGAGCACATTGACGAGTGTATTGCCTTCCGTGACCAGGGCTTCCTGATTGCCGGTGAGCGAAGCGGTGAACAAATTGCAGGCTTTGACTTTGGGAATTCTCCGTTTTCATTTACACCTGAAAAAGTACGGGGCAAAAAAATCAGCATTACCACCACCAATGGTACCAGAGCCATCAAAGCGGCTCAGGAGCGTGGTGCCAAAGCCATCGTAGCAGGGTCTTTCTGCAACATTTCCACATTGACCGACTGGCTGATCGAACAAAACGAGCACGTTTGTCTCGTTTGTGCCGGATGGCGTGATCATATAACCCTTGAAGATACCATCTTTGCCGGCGCGCTTGCCAGAAAGCTGCGCCATCATTTCCAGCGCTTCCAAGATACAGCTTTGGTGGCCGAAACCCTCTTTCAATCAGCGAATATCAGAAAGCGCTATTTTTTCAGGCATTCATCTCATTACCATCGTCTGATTCACCTCAACCTGCAGGAAGAAGTCAAATACGCCATGCGTAGAGATTCCCACCCGGTGCTACCCGTGATGATCGGTGATGAACTTCACAACATTTCTGATAAGAACGACAAAGCGCTTGCTGACTACAAAATGAACGTTCTAACCCGACAGAAAAAAGCAAAAACCCGCTCATAAGTCTGGATCAGCCTTGAAAAATTGCTGCTCAATTCTGTGGGGCGCTGCATCCGTGTAAGACACCCGTGCTACCAGGGTGATCTCTGTCCGGTTACTGGCTGTCAGGTAAATTTCCACCCGACGATTGGCCTCCGATTGCTCACTGTAGTAGGATTGTTTCCGCTTGCTCAGCTGAAACACCGTGTGCGGGCAATTTCCTTTTTCGCAGGAAAGAAAGGTCTGGAGCTCACCGGAGAACCTATCAAAATAAATCTGAGAAAAGATCCCGCTTACCGAGTCACTGGGAAGATACAATCCGGCTTCCAGTTGGCTGAGATCAAACAACTCTGGATTGGGAGGTATGGCCGTTAAAGATGGAACGCTAAACAAGAACAGGTAGGCGAATAAGGCATGGCTCAACATAAGACAAAAAGATCGGCTGGTTTCACGGTTGGTGAATCATTCCTGCCTGTATGGTAAAAGTAGAAAAGAGGACTGATTTCTCTAACCTAGTTTGTCTCAAAGCCTAACAATGGCTCCTGAATGGAATCATACCCGATGCCGACTGTAAGTATTTATTTCTGTTGGTGGATTATTTTCCCATGATGAAATCTTTGAAGTGGATAACATTTTTGGAAGTATCTGCTTCTCATTCTTTGCGCTGTCTTCGTGGATTTCAATCTGCCATTTTGCGAAAAAATCCATACCTTTCTTCTCCCTTCAACGGTGACCGGCTAATCGTGTATGATCCTGAGAATACTCTTCTGGACTGTCTGCCTGTGTATTCCTACATCTCTGGTCAGTCAGTCGTTTCCCATCCTAACTTTTCACAAATTCTTCGACAATTTTGGTGACGATTATCCTGCACGCCTGATTCGGAGCCAGGATGGTCATCTCCTCATTGGCGGCCATACTGTCACGCGGGATTCCATTGGTACTGGCTGCGGAAATATTTACATCCTCAAGTCGGATACAAGCGGCACGGTAATCTGGGAGCGCGAAATCAACATGACGGGATGCGAAGAGCTTCGGGATCTGATGGAGACCGACGACGGCGGGATCCTCTTTTCTGGTATCACCACCTCCCTGATCCCCAATCACGAACGGGGGGACGAAAGGTACTGGTCCAACCTGATGGTAGGGAAAATTGATTCCATGGGGCAGATTGAATGGCTCCAAAGCTATGGCGGCAGCAATCAGGATCAGGGCTTTGACCTATCGGCAGGTACCTACCGGGATTATACCATCTGCGGATTTACACACAGCAGCAACGGCGACATCTCCTCCAATCAGGGGCTGGCAGATCTGTGGGTGATCACCATTGACAGTTATGGGGAAGTGAGAGAGAGCCTCACCTTTGGAGGGGCAGGCAATGACTGGGCGCTGAGCATGGACCGCTGCAGCAATGGCGACATGCTGCTGGCTGGCTACACTGATTCGCAGGATCTTTTCCAGCAGCCAGTCAGTCCCTTTGGCAATGGCCTGATCGTCAGACTGGCACCTACCGGCCAGCTGAGATGGATGAAGCCCTACGCCTGTCCGCAGGGGGGAAGGTTGAATACCATCGAGGAATTGGAAAATGGAAAAATTATTGCTTCTGGTTACTGTCGTAGCTCCAACAGAGAGCAGCGGTTCTGGTGGTTGCTGATGAATGCAGAAGGAACCATCATTCATGAAAACTTAATAGAAGGCCCGCAACCGGGATTTGTGACGTCTGCTACTTCTTGTCAGCAGGGCTTTATCTTGGGCGGATATACGAGTGGTGCTGTGCAGCAGGATGAGTACGCCAGGGGAGGGGAAGATTTCTGGCTGGTCCGACTGGATGATAAAGGAAATGTGCTTTGGCGGGATGCGTTTGGCGGCCCTGGCGATGAGCGTTGTGTGGATGTTGTGGAGTACAGCCCGGGGGTTTTTTATGCGCTGGGGCAGAAGAAAAACCAATTTACCCGTGAAGATGACCAAAACCTGGATTTCTGGCTGGTCCGCGTGGAAGAAGAACCCTCCGAATCCATTGAGGGCTCCATTTGGGTGCGCATGCAGGACAATAAAATTTACCATCAAAAACCGACGCGCTTCAGCGCCCGGGTCAATCACGGCGACCGATTTCTCTGGGATTTCGGAGATGGAACCACCTCAACCGATGCCCATCCCCTCAAGAGCTACGACATCCCGGGATTGTATGATGTGACCCTGACAATCTTTGTGAATGAGCATTGCCGAAAAGTGGTCACTCTGCCCAAACCCCTGGAGGTGTGGTAGAGCTCAGGGGTTCAGCCTTTTGACTTTGATGCTTCGGAACCGAACCTCATCTCCGTGATCCTGAAGCAGGATATGACCCTGCTGCCAGCTTCCAAATTCTTCCCAGTCTGCGTATTTGCTGCGGGCGACCAGGGCGTAAAATGCCTGATTTCCGCGTTCATATTCGAGGACTTTCTGGTGATTGAGCCAGTGCTCAATGTGCGCACCGACAACATGATCTGCATGATTGTCCCTGAACTCGTGATTGGGCCAGTTCCGCAGGCTGCTACCCGCAACTACCAAGCGGGCATGTTGCCACTCATCGGGAGCTTTGGCCGGTTTGGAATCAACCGCCGGGATCAGGTCATACAGAGAAGCGAGGGTGCGATTGCCGTCTGCACCCATGCTGGCATCGGGATGCCGTTCGTCATCCAGAAGCTGGTATTCCAGACCGATGGCGGAGCCTTCCGGGTTGTAGGATTCCGTAATGAAATATTTGATGCCGCTGTTGGCGCCTTCGGTCAGCATGAAGTCCAGCTGAAATTCAAAGGTGGCATATTCCTCTTCTGTTACGATATCTCCGCCGTTGGTGGCTTCGCTCCCGTCTGATTGTTCGACCAGGAGCTCGCCTTTGTCCACGCGCCAGCCGCCTTTTGGAAAAGCTTCTTTGTGCGCACCGCGCCAGCCGTCGGTGCTTTCTCCGTCAAACAACAGCTGCCAGCCCTGGGCCTGCTCCTGTCCGGAGAGGGTGTTGGGAATCAGGTTTACCACGAAGCAATCATCCCAGGGCTTGTGCTCCAGGTCTGAAGTCTTGATCCGAAGGTTTCTCCAAAGAACCTGACGGCCCGCCTCTCCTTCTCCAACACTGTGAACCTGTAGTCCGATGAATCCTTCCGAGCTCATGTCATCCACCAAGTGCGCAGTCGGAACTCCGTTGATCCAGATTCGCATCACTGGTCCGATGGCTTCAATTCGGAAGCGATTCCAGTCGTTCAGCACGAGTGCAGAAAGCCCCTCTTCGCCCTGAAGCTCTACCGGTGCCAGCCAGCCACGGCGGGCTTCATCATAGATCCCGCCCGACCATCGCCTCGGGGAGGGGTCCAGTTCCATCTGATAGCCATGGACCCGGCCGTTGCGGTAGCTCTCTGTGCTGAGAGAGCGGAACTGAATGCCAGTGTTGGTATTTTCCACCATCACTTCTCCTTCCAGGATAAAGTCACCGTAGGTTTGTTCTGTTACCAGAAAGCTATTGGGCGTATTTTCTGTGGTTGTCCCCACGATGGTCCCATCAACGTTTTCGTACATGGCTTCTCCATTGAGCTGTTTCCAGCCATCAAGGCCCGATTCCGGAATCAGCGGCATCCAGCTACCCTGGGCAAAGGCACATAGCGGGAGGATTGCCAGGATGGTGGAAAAGAGTTTGGGTACATGACCTGCAGGAAAAGAAAATCGGCGTATCATGATGCAGAAGGATAAGATGAGAAATATCTGAGAACTTCAGTAAATTTCGGCTTTTTCTGCTCAGACCCAACCCGTCACATCATGCATCAGCTCATTTGCCAGGATACCGGAGAAACCTATCCCGTAGATACGCCTATCTGGAAAAGTACACCCGGCGGCTTGCTGGATCTTCAGTGCCATGGGGCGTTCGATCCGTTGGAATTGCTGACCAGACCTGCCGACCTATGGCGATATCACGAGGCAATTCCCGTAGCTGATTTTGAGCACAGGATTTCATTGGGGGAAGGGATGACGCCGCTGGTCGGTATGGAGATCGAAGGGAGGAACATGGCAGTAAAACTGGATTATCTGTTTCCTTCCGGCTCCTACAAAGACCGCGGCGCAACGGTGCTGATGAGTCAGGCGCAATCCTTGGGCATCGAAGCAGTGGTTCAAGACAGTAGCGGAAATGCCGGGGCTTCGGTTGCGACGTATGCAGCACTGGCCGGTATTGCCTGTGAGATTTTTGTGCCAGATGCTACGTCTCCGGCCAAGCTTGGTCAAATGCGGGCCTGCGGGGCCACAATGACCCTCGTGCCCGGCAGCCGTGAGGATACAGCCCAGGCCGCTTTGACAGCCGCAGAAGACCGGTATTATGCCAGTCATGTCTGGAATCCCTTTTTCCTGCATGGCACCAAAACCATTGCCTATGAAATTGCAGAGCAACGAGGCTGGCAGCTACCAGATACGATCGTGTTGCCTGCCGGCAACGGCACCCTGCTGCTGGGAGCCTGGATAGGCTTTCATGATCTGATGCGGATGGGCATCACCGATCGGATGCCACGGCTCATCGGTGTGCAGGCAGCCAGTTGTGCCCCACTGGTGGCAGCCTGGGAAGCAGGCATGTCAACGGCCTCAGCCATTCGGAGCGAACCTACAGCAGCCGAGGGGATCGCCATAGCCGCGCCCCGGCGTGGGCACCAGATGCTGCAGGCAGTGAGAGAAACAGGGGGGAGAATGATTTCGGTGGGTGAAGACGATATTGTGAATGCCCTTCGCTGGTTGTGTGCAAAGGGCTACTTCGTAGAACCAACCTCGGCCGCTGTATTTGCCGGGGCACTGCGGGTGCTTGAGGATGCTCCCCGGAATGAAGAAATTCTCACTGTGCTTACCGGTCACGGATTGAAGGCAGCGTCAAAAGTGACAAAGCTACTTTCCGGTGAATGACTGCGTCACAACTCTGGCTGTGCATGTTCGTATAAATCTGTGGTTAAACATTGATATAATGACTGTGATCAGACCTTCAGCCAAAATTCTTTCTGCACATCCGGCTCAGGTTGGGCCTTCGGATACGGTGCTCCGTCCACTTCCGCAGCCGCATTTGCGGCATGTGGGTCCATTCATTATGCTGGATCATTTTGGCCCCAGAACATTGGGGCCTGGAGAGACCATGGAGGTTCCCGAGCATCCACACGCCGGTTTCCAGACGGTGACCTATCTGTTTTCTGGTCACGGGAAGCACACAGATAGCTATGGAGGTGAGAAGATCATTCTTCCGGGCGGGGTAAACTGGATGACTGCGGGTCGCGGCATTGTGCACGAAGAAGAGATTGGCCCGGAAGACCCGGAGGAAGAAGGGGAATACGAAGGGTTGCAGATTTGGGTGAATCTGCCGGCCAAGTACAAGCGGGTTGATGCTGGGTTTGATGCTTATGCCGCGGATGAACTACCGGTCGTAGAGGTAGATGGTGGAGAATTGCGAGTGATAGCCGGTTCCTACAGGGATGCACTTTCTCCGGTTCACGTGTATTCACCGCTGTTTCTGTATCATCTGAATCTGGATGCGGAGTATGGGTTTCGGCTGCCAGCCGATGCACGGTCTGAAGTGGGCCTGTACACAGTGGAAGGCTCTGTGATGCTCGGCAATCAGCGGTTGGAGCCCAATCAGCTGGCAGTATATCCGACGCAGGAGGGAGATGTGGATCTGTTTGCTACCTCTCCGACGAGACTGATGATTTTCGGGGGTGAGCCATTGGGCGAAAAAATGGCAAGCTACGGTCCGTTTGTGATGAATACGATGGATGAAATCCGAGAAATCATGGATGCCTATCAGCGGGGAGAGTTTGGTACGTTGTGATGCCGACGCTAAACCAATGGAGGCCTATCATTGAGGTCAAATCTCAGGGCTCCAAATCCAGGGGTTGGCCAGTGTTGGATCTGCTCCGATTCGAAGATAGCTTCTGGATCCGTGAAACAACGGATAGAAGAGGTCTGCGTGAGGTAAGAGGAGTACACT
Organism: uncultured Bacteroidia bacterium; assembly: GCA_964560095.1. Taxonomy (GTDB): domain Bacteria; phylum Bacteroidota; class Bacteroidia; order J057; family J057; genus JANQTF01. The sequence goes on along the minus strand of CAZLKP010000033.1, from coordinate 8,164 downwards.
GATAATTTTTTTTGCTGGAGCCAGCATTTTTCATGTATCGGTCGTCTATCTTCTCAGAACCACCATCCAACACCCATGGCCGCGAAAGTGATTCCATTCTCGGAAACACATATGATTGAAGGCTGTCAACGACAAGACCGCAATTCCCAGCGACAGCTGTATGAAACCTATTTCCAGACCATGAGCTGGGTATGTATTCGTTATCTCAAGGATCCGAATCTGGTCGATGATGTGGTTCATGAAGGCTTTATGAAGGTTTTTCAGCGAGCTGACTCTTTCGAGGGAAATGGGTCGCTGGAGGGCTGGATCAAGCGGATCATGGTGAATACCTGCCTGGATCACCTAAGAAAAATCAAGCGAATGCCCCTTCAGGTCGAATTAGACCATGTGTCAGATCGCGAATCTGCGGTATCTCCCACTTCTCACTTGGAAACCAGCCAAATTATGGATGTGGTCAATTCACTGAGCCCGCTGCTTCGCATGGTATTCAATATGAACGTCGTAGAAGGCTATCCACACAAAGAAATCGCCCGGGAGCTGGGCATACAGGAGAGTACTTCCCGGGCCTATCTCACTGAGGCAAAAAAACGGGTGAGAGCCATGCTAAATAACCTTGGATGGGAACAAGAACGAAAAATGGGACATGTCTGATTGGGAACAATACATTCGAGGCGAAATCCTTGCCAAACGGCCAGCAAACGGTTCCTCTCCCAACTGGGAGAAAATGAGTGGTATGTTAGATCTCTCCGCCACGCAACAACGGCGGCGAAGGTGGCTGATCGCTGCCTGTCTGGGTGGCCTCCTCCTGTTGGGCGTGGGGCTTTTTACCATTCCGCAGCAAACCCTGCATCGGCGATATGCTGTGGCGATCCGACCTGCTGCTCCCGAATGTCCTGCAGAGCAGCATGGGAAGGCTCCTGTTTCTTTGCCTCAGGATCAGTCAGGGGGAGGCTCTGCGCCTGTCCCTAATGTAATTACTTATGCACCTTCAACACCTGTTGCGGCTGCGCAACCACTGCTCGCCACAGATTATCTGCCAGAGATTCAGAAACGAGGGTCCAAGAGACCTGAGGACCAGGCGCTCCATGCGATGACCGCAATCCCCACCGTGACAAGGGCCGACAGGATGTCTCTTTCTCCTGTTGATTCCCGCATAGTAGAAACGCGGATCATGTCTCCGCCCAATCGAGGAAAGATTCAATGGGAACTGGGCCTCAGGGGGGCCGCGTCAGATTTTGCCATGTCTCGAACTGTGAGTGAGGACGGTATCATCACGACTGAAACAGGCTACGGAAGTCAGCCGGGCGGCTGGCTAGAGTTGGCTTGTGCCATACCAGGAGGCTGGGAGGTAGGTGGCATGATCGGTGGTCATTCTGTATGGCAACCTATAGAGCAGCAGGATGGGCAAGCCGGAGACACCTTTTCCGATATTTGGGGACGAGCTTTTGGAGGTCTGATACAGGTTCGGAAGTATTTCTTCAGAGGAAAACGCATTCAACCCTTCCTTCAGGCCCAATCCGGCATGGCGCGGCAACAGCTCACACATACCGATTTCTCCCTAGATGAATTGGGGATCAGTCCCGGAAACGATCCCCGCACTATCTGGAAGTTTCGCAAAGATCTGCCGGCGAGTGCCGTGATCACCAGCACCCGCGTGGCCCGTAGCGTGGGTTTCACAACCGCAGGACTGGGGTTACACATCCAGATCAACGACTATCTGGGGCTCTATGCCAGCACCCAGGCCTCATATCAATGGGCTCTTCATCAGCCAATTCTGCTGGAAAATATTGCCGGAGAAGGCCTGTATGTGGAGCATGCACTGGGGCTGCGGGTGAGGATTTAGTTTATCCCTAAAAAAAATAAAGGTCGCGTAGTGAATCTCCTTTCACTGTGCGACCTTTTCGTTGTATTTAGGGGTAGGGGTGCAGGAATCGCTTACTCCCCAACAATCTTCAGGCTCAATTCCACCATCTGGTCCGGATCTACAGGAGCAGGTGCTTCCATCATCACGTCTCGTCCACCAGCTGTTTTGGGGAAAGCCATTACATCACGGATGCTCTTTTCGCCGGCGAGGAGCATTACAAAGCGGTCCAGCCCAAAGGCACAACCGCCGTGCGGTGGGGCGCCGTATTCAAACGCCTTGAGCATGAAGCCAAATTTGGCTTCTTTGTCTTCCTCTGAGAGACCGAGAATATCAAAAATCTTGTCTTGAACGGATGTATTGTGAACCCTTATGGAGCCTGAGACAATCTCATTGCCATTCATCACCATGTCGTAGCTCTGAGCAATGACCCGGTGTGGCTCGGTGTAGAGATGCTGCAGATCCTGTTCGCGAGGCATACAGAAGGGGTGGTGAGCAAAGGTCAGCTTGCCAGTCTCCTCATCTTCCTCAAAAAGCGGGAAATCCACCACCCAGAATACCGACCATTTGCTGTGATCAATCCAGCCTTCCTGCCTGGCCATGTGCAGGCGAAGCTCGCCCAGGATACGCCGGGCTTTGCCTTTGAGCTTATCGGCCACGACCAGCAGCAGGTCGCCAGCCTTCCCTCCTGCAGTCTCCATGATTGCCTGAAGATGCTCCGGGCTGAAGAACTTATCCACAGATGACTTAAGGCTGCCGTCTTCATTCCATTTGATATACACCAGGCCGGTACCGCCCAGGTGTGGGGCTTTGACAAAGTTGGTG
>CAZLKP010000033.1:0-5468 GCA_964560095.1 uncultured Bacteroidia bacterium | reverse complement strand
GGTGAGCGCATCAAGCTGCTTGCGGCTGTAGGACGCGCACTGTTCTGCCAGGATCCCGCCGATGAGACCATTCCCTTCAATGATGCTGTTGAATACTCCGAAGTCGGTCCCTGAACTAGCTTCATTCAGCTCCACAATCGGCGCATCAAAGCGCAGGTCGGGCTTATCTGTGCCATATTTAGCTAGGGCTTCAGAATAAGGCATCCGAATAAAATTTGGCAGGTCCACATCCAGCACCTGCCTGAAAATATGTTTGGTGAGTCCTTCAAACATGTTTAGCACATCCGTCTGATTCACGAAGGACATTTCACAGTCGATCTGAGTGAATTCCGGCTGACGGTCACCGCGAAAATCTTCGTCACGAAAGCACTTCACAATCTGGTAGTATCGGTCCATGCCTGCCACCATGAGGAGCTGTTTCAGAATTTGCGGCGACTGAGGCAGGGCGTAGAAGTTGCCCGGTTGCATCCGGGAAGGAACCAGGAAGTCGCGGGCTCCCTCCGGCGTGGACTTGATAAAAAACGGTGTCTCAATCTCCAGGAAATCCTGTTGGTTCAGGTATTCCCTGGTGGCAGCCATTGTTTTGGCCCGGATCTTCATGTTGCGGGCCATGTTGGGACGACGCAAATCGAGATAGCGGTATTGCATGCGAAGGTCTTCGCCACCGTCTGTTTCTTCTTCAATGATGAAGGGAGGCACAGCAGACTTGTTCAGCACTTCGATCGATTCTGGGACAATCTCTATTTCTCCGGTGGGAATTTTGAGGTTTTTACTTTCACGCTCCGCCACCTTGCCGGACACCTTCAGTACAAATTCACGCCCGTACTTTTTTGCCTGATCATACAGCGCTTTCTGCTCATCTGACTTGAGTGAGATCTGCGTAATCCCGTAGCGGTCACGCAGATCGATAAACAGGATGTAGCCCAGGTCGCGGGAGCGCTGCACCCATCCACAAAGAGTCACAGATTGGCCGATATGGTCGGGGCGAAGTTCGCCACAGGAATGCGTACGAAAGGCAGTAGATACAGACATGAAAGTGTAGATTCTGATTAACGGGCACAAAGGTAATAGAATCGCAGGAGGAAAGGAGAAAGAAAAAATTTTATGTAATTTGAGGATTGAATCCTTAAATTACATAAAATGATTTCCAGGACCATCACGAAAAATCTGAAAGAAGATCTTCGATATTTTCCGGTTTTGTCATTGACAGGCCCAAGGCAATCTGGAAAGACAACCCTCCTTAGAAGTGAATTTGCTAAGTACCGATATTTTTCATTAGAAAACAGTGATACGCTGCGGTTCGTATTTGAAGATCCCAATGGATTCCTGAAGCTGAATAATGATAAAATCATCATTGATGAGGCTCAAAAGGCTCCTGAATTATTCTCTTATCTGCAAGGGGTCGTAGATGAGATCAACCAACCGGGACAGTTCATTTTGTCTGGATCTCAGAATTTCCTGCTCCATAAGCATATAACCCAAAGCCTGGCAGGAAGAGTCTCTATACACAGGCTATTTCCATTTGACCTGGCCGAATTTCGGGCTGCCGGGCTTCAGCAAGATGAGTGGGAAGATGTAGCCTTACAAGGTGGCTATCCGCGAATTTTCGATACCGGAATTCCCTACGATCGATACTATCCCCCCTATCTGGATACCTACGTAACGCGGGATATTGAGGAGATCGTCAACATACGCAATGTGGCCTTGTTCAGAAACTTTGTTAAACTATGTGCCGGCAGAATAGGTCAGTTACTCAACCTGTCTTCTTTGGCAAACGATGTCGGGATCGACCACACTACGGCTCGGGAATGGCTTACATTACTCGAGGGAAGTTATCTGGTGTTTCTGCTCTCTCCTTACTTCAGAAACTTCTCCAAAAGAATCATTAAGAGTCCAAAGCTATACTTTTACGACACAGGACTGGCTTGTTCGCTGTTGGGAATCAAACAGGTCGATCATCTCAGAACCCACCCTTTGAAAGGGAGTATTTTTGAAAACCTGATCATTTCAGATTTTCATAAACGTGCCTACCACAAGGGGGAGCGTCCTTCTATGTATTTCTGGCGCGATAGCAACGGCAATGAGATTGACCTGATGATCGATACCGCAGGCAGGCTTGAGCTCATCGAAATAAAAGCAGGCAGGACGATCAATCCGGATTATTTCAAGGGCCTTCGCAATTTCGATAAAGTGGCCAAAGAGATCGTGGATAAAAAGACTGTGATCTACGGTGGTGATCAAACCCAGGTACGAACAGATCTTCAGGTATTACCCTGGAATGCGGATTATCCGGTTTGAGAATACAATAGTTAATCTCCCATCTCAAACTCCGCAAACACTCGCTCCTTGCCGCGCCACAGCACGGTGAAGGCAATGGTCCCCTCCTCTTCATAGACCTTGGGGCTTAAGTCCTCCACGATGGTGGCCTGATCTGTGACGACCCGTTTACCGATCTTATTTTCCAGATGATAGACCCCCATCAGAAAACTGTCCAGGTGAATGTCGTCCTGGGTGAGAAAGGCCAATGCTTCCGGGGACAAATCAATCCCAAATTCATTGATCATGTTGCGGGCATCGTCGAGGGTATATTGCTGCTTGCTCCCGCGCGGGATGCGCGGAATCAGACTTTTGGCGATGCGTTCGAGGCGGCGAAGGTCAGACATGGCAGGAAGAGATTTAGGGGGGAAAAGGGGGTTCCCAAACATGGGTTCACACCCGCCAGAGGCGGGCAGGCTAAAGAACACGAAGGTAGAGTCACGAAAGTCACAAAGTCACTACTGCGCTCCATCCTCGGTTCTCACAGCGCAGCAGCCTGCCCCGAGCATCGAGGGTCTCGCTTTTCATTCCGGCATCAGCTTCATTCTGCTCATACGCAGGAGTACCTGCGCGGTTGCGATCACATCCTTTTCACAGTAGGTCTGGATACGGTCGTAGTCTTTGTCGTTCCAGAAGACAGAGGCGACCTGGGAACCTTCAATGTCATCCTTTGGAGTAGGGATATTGAGAATAGCGGTGAGGAGGTCCAGGCTGGTGTAGGCTTTATAGTCGCCGAATTTCCAGAGCTCCATGGTGTCGATAAATTTTGTTTCCCAGGGTTTTTTACCCTGCACCTGCAGGGAATAGGGAACCGGTAATTGGTTGATTACGAAGCGGCGACCGAGGTAAGGAAAGTCAAATTCCTTTCCGTTGTGGGCACAGAGATTTCGCCTGTCATTGACGGCTGTGTATTTATCCAGCATAACGCCAAAATCCCGCAGGATGGAGGCTTCATCTGCACCACACCAGGATTTCATGGTGATGTGCGGCGTGTCGTCATCGTCAAATTGCAGGTATCCAGCGGAGATACAGACTACCCGGCCAAACTCTGCGTGAATGCCGGCTTTTTCCTCAAACAGCTGCTCAGAGCTCTTGTCGGGATCTTGATTTTGATAACGACGCGATTTTTTTTCCCACAGCTCCTTCATCCGGGGTGACAACGAAGCAAAATCGGGCTCCATCGGTGCAGTTTCGCAGTCGATGAATAAGATGTCAGACAGTTGGGTTTTGGAAAACATACGGTATGGTAAAACATATAACCTGGCAACAACTAATTAAAATTAGCATTATCTTGAAAAAAGCAGTAATCCCGATGTATCCATGATAGAATCAACCGGATTTATTCCTTCTCCAAATATGATTGCCGCCCGATGGGAGGAAGGGAAATATGAGCAGGCATTCGAAGAGCTCCAATTGTTGCTGGATCACCTGGCCAGGCAAAACAGCAAAAAGAAGTGGAAAGAACTGGCAATGGTATGCAAAGATAAACACCGGGAATGGCAGGCTGAGCGATTGAGAAGCACCTCTCAGGGGCGGCCTATGTCTAAAGAGTTGAAGCAGGAAACCGGGGCGTGGATGCAGGACACCTTAAACAAGCTGACCATCCTTTTCCAATATCCCGACAGAGACGGCGGATCCACCTTTTCTGTCCCTGGATCCGATCTGTTGGACAAGCTCAGTAAGATTCTCTCCCGGGCGAGGGAAAAGATGCGATATCCCTCCAAAAAGGCTTCCAAAAAGCCTTCATCTAGCGATTTTGAAGAAATGTTGGGCAGTGAGTCTCCATCTCGTGCTCCTCAGGTACAGCCACGCATGGTTCCGGAGCCTTCTGCTGAGGAAGCAATGGAGGAGGCCATGGAAGGAGCGGCTCCTCCAGCCCAAGACATGCCGGATGTGTCCTTTTCTCCTGAAGCCTATGCGTACGATACCTGCGATTGGGTAAATGTATCGGTATTTTCTCATGAGGAAGTGACGGCAGGTGAAGAAATGATCGTCAGTGCATTTGCCCATTTGTTTGAACAGCAAGAAAAGGTAGAGCGCATGGCCAAAGCCTCAGATCCGGAGACCGTGCGACAGGGAGGCGGTACGCTTAACACCCCAATCGAACGGGGAGGGGTGCTGGAGTTTCATCTGCAGATCCGTGACTGGCCCACTGATCTGGCCCGGCAAAAAATCGTCTGGCTGGGTCAGCCCAATCAGGTAGACTTTGTGGTGCAGGTACCTGATGATGCGTTGGGAAAGGTTATAGGAAAACTCATTGTGATCGGGGATAAGGGCCCAGTGGGGCGAATCGCCTTTAACTTCTCCGTCGTATCCCATCATCCGAAAAGTCCCGGAGAGCAGGAACCGGCAGGTGCTTCGACTTCAGCCACGATGTTTCGCCACACCTACCTGTCTTACGCCCTGGAAGACGAACCCCGGGTCAAGGAGCTTGAGCCTCAGTTTCAGACCATTGGCTGGGAATGGACGCCCGACTCTGTCAAAACCAATGAGGCTGATACCCAATGGAAAACCAGCCTCCTGCCCCAAATCCGATCTTGCGAGCTCTTCGTCTTGTTCTGGTCAGCAAATGCAGATCAAGCCACTAGGGTCGAAAAAGAATGGCTCAGTGCCCTTGGAGCCTGCATCGCTGGTGACGATGGTTTTCCTGATATGTTGGCCATCAGTCTTGACGATGATGGCCCTGAGCCTCCGGAACCACTGGGGTTTCTCTCTTTTTCTCCGACTTTTTCACCACAATTGAATCTTCCCGATACTACCGATCTCACCCAGCTTAGCAGAGAGCAACGCCGTGATTTGTGTTTTGGCTATGTCAGAAAAGGAAACCAGCGCGTGTTTAGGGTGCTTTTGAAGGAGGCTGGAGATGACCAGACGACACAGGATACCATCATCACCTTACAAAACGGGTGGAACAACCTTGAGGATCAGGTGTTGATGCAAATGATCACGGAAAGTGATGCCAAGGTCGCCCGTGCCAATATCAATAGATCGATTCTATCGCTTGTTGGTCGATTGTTCCGGTGAATTGGTCAGTTGTTGTTACGGAATCGGCAACTTTTCAGGTATTATGCAGGTTATTTGCTTGATTTAATGTTGCAACAACTTTTCATTCTAAGCTTTTTGTCACTATGAAATCTGGACGATACATCCTG
>CAZLKP010000032.1:4503-19704 GCA_964560095.1 uncultured Bacteroidia bacterium | reverse complement strand
GCCTGATAGAATCTGAAATCCCCAAACCCGACATCCCTGAATTCCTGGGCGAGACCCCAACCTACAGAGGCTCCAAAGGAGGCCGGGGAGGCGGAAAGGACAGAGGAAGACAGGGAGGAAAAAGGCATGGAGGAGACAAAAAACGCCATCGCAACCCAGGCAAAAGCGGCCATCCCCCCCATAGCGGGAAATCAGACGGCCACAAATCACATCCTCCCCAAAGCGAGCAAGGCGGACAGCCCGACGGGAAAAAGAAAAAACGGCGGAACCGGGGATACCGGAAGAAAAAGCAAGGTGGTGGGAATGCCGAATAAGCTATCCTCATGACACCCTACTGAATCAAAAAGGGCTGTTTTCGGACGAAAACAGCCCTTTTTTTATGAGACCACCAAAAACGGGGTCCCATCGTGGGACCCCGCCGTTTTTCCGTTCCACAGGGAAACCTTATTCGACAACCTGAATCTTGATTCTACTTGAATATCCCTTGTCAGTCCTCATCACCAGGTGGTACACACCAGCGGCGACACGACGACCAGTCTCTCCGTCAGCCTGCCACTCCATGTTGTGGCGTCCGGCAGCGTAGGTGCCTTCGAAGTGCTTGATAGGCTGTCCCAGCATGTTGTAAATCGTGAGATCAACTTCTGCTGTTTCAGGTAGTTCAAAGGAGATCGTAGTGAACTCGGAGAATGGATTCGGATAATTCTGCTTGAGATCGTAGCCGAAGAATGGATGATCCGGACCGATGGCCGTGGTGGTGTTGAATCCACTCTGAGAGCCGCCATTGTTGACAGGATCCTCACCTGGCACGGCCACATTTTCTACAGCACCTCCGCTCAGCTGGATAATCTCCAGACCGTTGACCAGCGGGTTCTCCACCTCGCGGCCAAAGTCGATGTCGAGATTGCCGTCTGTAACTGTTGCGATCACGGTCTTCATTCCAGCGACCTTATGCCCGAATTCGACGCTGAGGTCAAGATTATCATACTCCAGCACTCCTTCTACGGTGATGTCAAAGACACGCTTACCCACAGTAGAGGTTCCTCCGTAGTTATTCATCATGAAGAGATTCACCTGGTAAGTACCATTTGGCACGGGGAAGTCCCATTGCATATCCGGGGCTCCACCACCATCCCAGCGCTCACTCTGGAAGATATCGGTCGGAACATAAGCTGGTACGGAAGCATCTATGCTATTCCAGGATGTACCTGAAATATTGGAACCGCTGGTCCGGTATGGGGAAGCATAGCCCCCATTTCCATCTTCGTCCCAGTTCATATTCGGTGCATCTGTGGCAGCAAGATCGCTTCCAGCCGCATTGACCCGGTACATCACCACGCCTGCATTGGGATCAGTGACAGTGAAGGTCACAGAATCCATGGCCTCAGGATTCATGTACATGGAATGGGTGTAATCTGCCACGCCTAAGTGTATGGTGTGAGTCCCAACCGACACATTGTTGAACGTGAAGGAGGTGTTTGGCTGCAAAATGGAGGTATGCGGATCGTTGTCCATAGACACGTGGAAGTGATCCAGTGCATCCAGGTTGGCATAGGTCCAGGTGATCACCACACTGTCTTCGGTAATGGTGGCTCCATCAGCCGGAGATGTGATGTCAACTGTCTGAACCGGAAGCTGCGTTGTGAAGGTCACAGAATCGTAGGAATTCTGATAAATGGTATGAGCATAATCCTCCACGTGAACACTAACCGTATGCGATCCGGGTGCGAGTCCTGTCACAGTGTAAGACGTTCCAGGCTGAATGACCTCAATGCCGCCTATCGCTGATCCATCCACAACAATGTCATAGTGATCAGTTGGATTGAGATTGAATGCATTCCAGGTAATCACCACACTGTCGCCCATAATCACATCTCCATTCTGTGGAGAAGTAACTACGACATACGGCTCGGCAGGTCCGAGATTCGCTTTCAGAACCTCAATACCGTTGATCATTGGGTCTCCGGCAGCTCCTCGGATAAAATCGAGGTCGAGGTTTCCATCAGTCACATTCGCCGTAATTGCAGTCATTCCGGCGACCTTATGTCCGAATTCAGCTGACACATCAAAATTGTCAAGGGCAACCTGTCCCTCCAGCATGACGTCAAAGACGCGCTGTCCAGGCTGAGCTGTTCCTCCATAGCTGTTGAGGAAGTACAGGCGAACTTCGTAGGTTCCAGCTTCCATGATGGGAAAATCCCACTCCATATCGGGATCTCCTCCCTTGTCCCAGCGTTCTGAGCTGAAAATGCTCAAAGGAACATAAGCCGGCACAGAAGCATCGACCGTGTTGTAGGAAGCGGATGACATGTTGCTGCCATCGTTGCGGTAGGGAGAACCTCCCCAGCCGTTGGTGTCCTCATCCCAGTCGGGGTTGGGGCTATCTGTTGCTGGATAAGAAGCTCCAGCCGTGTTCACCCGGTACACCCACTCATAGGTCGGTGCAGGAGGCAGTGAATCCAAAGCTGTTCCTTCCAATAGCACGTATTCAGGGCTGCTGTTGAGGCCATCATGGGTAAAGGCGACATTGGCAGACTTATAGCCGGAAGTGGTTGGTGCGAATGTTACATTCACAGTCGTCGAAGCACCGGCAGCCAAGACAACTGGCGTTGTCATATCCTGGGTGAATGATCCGGATGCGGCACCACCGAGGGCTGCACTTACATTCAGATCCGTATTACCGGTGTTAGTCAGTGTGATCACCTGAGGACCATCTGTGTTATTCTTCACGATGGTGGGGAAACTCAAGGTGTCCACATCCACAGCCAGAATTCCGCCAACAGACATGCCTTCTCCGGAGAGAAGCACTTCAATCGGTGAACCGTTGTATCCATCGTGGCCAATTTCCAGAGTAGCTGACCTGGCACCAAATGAAGTCGGGTTAAATGTCACGGTCGCATTGGCACTGCCACCTGGCTCGATATAGTAAATACCACCGAATCCAAGGGAGAATTCTCCGGCATCAGCGCCGGTGATGGCCACAGTATTGATGTTGATCGTATCCGGACCTGAGTTGCTGAGGATGAATGTCTGCGATGCAGAGTTGGTGTTCTCATCTACCTGCCCAAAGTCGAAGGAGGAAGGAGTTACGCTCAGCACGGAGCCCCCACCATTGAGATCCACGATCTCGATTCCCTTGATCGCTGGGTTTTGGGCAACATGGAGAAACTTCAGGTTCAGTATTCCATCCAGCACCAGCACGTCGTGAGAAATCATATATCCGACCTCCTTGCCGACTGCGGCAACTGCATCGATATCGTCAAAGACGGCAGGAATGGTTCCTTCTACCTCTACGTCGAAGACCCTGTTGGCTGGATTTCCGAAATACAGTTCGCAGATATACAGCCTTACCTGCACCTGAGTACCTGCGGCAATCGGGAATCCAAACTCCATCGGATCACCGGAAGACTCATCCCAGCGCTCCGTCTGGAAAAGTGTCATTGGCACAGAGGCCGGCACGGATGGATCCAGGCTGATGGTGGCACCGGATCCATAGGATTTTTCACCACCTGCAATAAGATAAGGGGAAGGATTTCCCAGCGATGCGCCTCCATTAGCCGTTACGTTGGATTGATCCTCAGCCCAATCGGGTGTAGAACCATCCGCTGCCGACAGCAGGGCACCACCGTTGTTGAGGCGATATAGGATCGGGCCACCGCTTCCACCTGCGGAGACAGCTTCACCATCCACCGCTACAACAAGCGGAGAGGTATTGGCCCCATCATGAGTAAAACTAATGCCAGCATCTTTGGATCCGGCAGAGGTCGGTGCAAAAACTACATTCACATCCACAGACTGCCCTCCTCCAATGGTGAATGGAAGAGAAGTATTATGGCTAAACATGGCCGCATCAGTGCCAACGATATTGATATCTGTCACAGTGAGAGCAACTCCACCTGAGTTCGTCAGGGTAATGGCACTCGGCGTTGAGGTAGCTCCTACCTGGGTAGAAAAGAAGTGCAGCGGATTAGGTGACCCGGTCAGGGTACCAGGACCAGACGTGGTCGGAGGGCCAAGAATCTCGATGGCATTTACCAGGGGATTTTCTACCACACGCTGGAAATCCACATCCAGATTGCCGTCGTTGACAGTCACCTGATAACTCAACATGAATGCATTCTGGTGGCCGTATTGACCTGCAAGGTCCAAATCGTCCCACACGGTGTTGCCTTCAACCAGAATATCGAATACACGATCACCTGGGGAAGAAGTTCCTCCAAAGGAATTGTTGAGGTACAAACGTACTTCGTAAATACCAGATACTGCCGCTGGGAAGTCCCACATCATTTCGCCACCAGAGGCTGGATCCCAGCGCTCAGAGTCGAAGACTGACGTTGGTAAGTAGGACGGAATGCTGGCATCCAGGGTAGCATATCCAGAGGCAGAGGTACTTCCACCATTGGTTCTGTAGGGAGATGGATCACCGGGGGAATCAGCTTCCCAATCTGGATTCGGAGAATCCAGCGTCGTAATGGCACCACCACCGGCATTGATTCTGTAGTGAACCACCAGGGGCTCACGAACACTCACGTGGAAGGTATCTTCGGCAAAGTAGCCGCTCTGATCTGTAGCCCGAACCACAATATCGGCTTCATCGGTATTGTTGGCCGGGTAGGTAAGATCCAACTGGCTTCCGTTCACCGTGGCGGTGACAAAAGTACCGGAGTTGGATTCTACGGTATAAACCAGGTTTTCGACGCCTTCGTCATCCTGGAAGGATGGGTCCAAAGAAATAGACTCTGGGGCCTCCCCGATCAGGACTTCCCGATCAGGCAGGCCGGAGGTCGTGGGCTCCACGCCGCGCACATTGAAGAAGTCCCAGGTTGGGGTAAACGGCGTAGTGGCGTTATAGGAAGAAGCCATCACACCAGTTGCCAGTCCCATATTGTCATTGGCATCCAGCCAGGCAGCCGGAATGGCCAATGGTGGACCAAGTGGAATAATGGTAGAGCCACCATCAATCGACACTTTGGGCTGGACAGTGAGAGAGGCCGGGTCCACAGCAAAATAGAAGTCTGTACCATTGGAGGTGAGGATGTTGCCCACAACGCCGCCTCCATAATCGGTATAGGTCACCACGCCATTCACTTCCCTCGTGACACGAATGCCTCCCTGACCGCCATTGGCATGCAAAACGATCGCAATATAATTGTCCTGGTCCCCGTTCCCCATGAAGATCCCCGCATGCATGTCACCACTCGGTGTGATCGGGGTTCCATCAGATAAATAGTAAGGAGATTCCAGCTCTGAAGTGATGGTGAATGGAGCAGAATTCACATCCACATTTACCCCAAACTGGAAGGCGTGTGTCTGATCATTGTTATTTCCCCAGGAAGTCCCGGTAGAAATGTCCTGAATGGCAAACTTGGAAATGGCACCACCAAGCAACAAGGTATCTTCGTAGTACATGGTGAGATAATCATCACCAGGTGTTTGGGTGGACCACGCACCATTGGACATCAGACCGGTGAAACCCAGGCCGAACATGGATCCGGGAATGGCCTCCCCATTGTTGATGGAAAATCCGAAGTCGATGGGGAGGTGGGTGTTCATTCCATTGCTGGCATCCACAACGAATGGATCATAAGTATCCAGCAGCCCGTCATTGTCATCATCCGGATCGGTGAGGTTGGAGATAAAATCTCCGTCGTAATCCTTAGGCTTGGACCCCTGCGAACATGGATCAGTTCCATTAGCAATCTCATCAGCATTGCTGAACCCATCCCCATCTTCATCGATATTCGGGTCATTGGTAGCTGTACAGTTAAACGGCGCAAAGTCATTCGGCTCAAAACACATCACTTTACCAGAGCCGTGGAGTGCTATCCAGATGGTTCCGGGAAAAACCTGATTGTCGCCCTGGGCTGTGATGTCCAGAGGATTGTCGTTCAAACCGGAAAGGATGGTTTCTTTGGTTTGGTAGGCATCCCCGGCAGCATTGAGCTTATAGCTATACACGTCGTCATTAAGTGCGACCGCCAGGATATTACCCTGCATAGCCCCACCGAAGTTTGTGGCTGTATATTCTGTAATCCCATTTGTCGATGAGCTAATCACGTCCAGGCGCTGGTCGCCCGGGTCCCCAGGACCGATATACACCATCTCAATGGGGTGTGCCAAGGCGGCATCCACCGGCGGATCAGGGAAGTCAGTTGTCCAATCATAGGCTCCGGTCTGATTCCAGTTCCCATTGACCTTTTCGTAGGTGAAAATACCAGACCGCAGCGGATCCGCGCGTGTGGGGTTGGGATATCCACCGTAGTATCCGGCTCCGTTGACGAAGTGAAGTCCATCACCGTGGCCTCCAGATCCTGATTCATTCATTTCATTGGAAGCGTAGTCGCCAGCAGCCGGATTCGCTGGACCGGTTCCTTTCGGGTTACCATTGTTGTCATAGATCAGTGGCTGTCCCCCCCATCCGGAGTTGGGTCCATTGTCATATGTGTAGACCCGCCCTTGTGACGTAAACACAACATCATAAGGGTTCCGGAAACCAGATCCATATACCTGCACGGGGCCACCGACCACGATGCGGGCCTGGTTGAGGCCGTTGTTACCACCAAACGGATCGTGGAGGTCAATCGACTCGTTGTAGCGTGGATGTCCCGGAGGATAGGGAAAATCCGGAGACGTATTGTCTATGTTGGAACGTGTGGGGTCGTCTAATGTCGGCAGGTCGTAAATAAACTGCGTATTGGTGCGCGGGTCAGTGTACACAGGCATCGCATCAATGGCATTCATGTCAATAGCCAGAACAGCCGCTGCCAGGACATACTCCGGCGTGGCGGAAAAGTTATTGGAGGGAGCCCCTTTGTTGGCCTGACCACCCACAGCCAGAAACAGCGTGTTGGTGGCGGGGTCATAGTCCATGCCATTGGTAGCATGATTTTCCTCCGATCGCGGAAGACCACGAACCACATCGACTTTATCCCAGTATCCTGCGGGGTCGCCCACAGAATCACCGACCCAGGTGAGACGCGAAATCACGCCTGAGTTGGTGTCGAGGTTGGAGTCGTTCCCAACGGCAATCCGCCAGTCAGAACTACTTACATACAAAACCGGGTTGTTGGAAGTCCCCAGTACCAAAAGGCCCGTCACCTGACGGGTTTGCGTGGTGTTGGAGGTACCATCATCATTGTGGTTGGGAACCTGGTTCTTGATGAGGTCAATGGTTTCAGTACTCGCAACGGAGAACGAGCCGGGGGCTGTGCGCTGAATCTCATACACATAAAGCATACCGTTTTGTTGCGACACATATAGCCTTCCGTCAGGACCAAACTGCAAAGATGTGGGACTGGACAGGCCGGTGACGACATCTGTGCTCAGAAATCCAATCTGTGCATTCACAGAAGCAAACAGCCCAAGGGCGATCATCGTGATGAACAATCTCAACCCTTTGGGAAGAACGCGATGGAAAAATGTTGTTTGTGACATGTGTTGTCGAAATATCCAAGATCAAATAGAAATTGGGATAAACTTATCGCCAGGACACTCCCTGAATAAGGCCTCACGTTCAGATATTCACTAATTATGTGAGAATGGTCAGCTTTGCCACATGAACGGAAAACCTTACATCTATACAGAAAAGGGCAGTTGTACGAAAGACGAATATTTGATGGCTCAACACCAGTTCAACAACATGCATCCTGAAAGCTAATTCACTGAAAAGCAGCCTGTTGAGATTTTTATTCTGCCCAAAAACAATGAGAAAAGTCATCGAAAAAGCTGAACATGATCATTCGGGGAATCAGGGTGTCTTTTCTCTTCTGCAAAAAGCCAGAATGTTGCTACTTTGAATGAGCTCGTTTTGAAAATGGGAACATAAAGAAGACGATCGGGCCGCGGCTCTTACATAAAAAAAACCTGCCCGAAACATGACACTCCGGACAGGTAACCAACAACCATGAAACACACGCCAGGGAAAATTGCTGATGTTGCATCAGCCTCCTGACGTATATGTTTTATACAAAGGTGCAAAGACCATTCCCTTCGTCCTTGTCATGGCACTTCGGCAGATATTGCCGCAGATTGTCACATGCAGGCGCCATTTTCTGCCAAAGAAGCAGGAACAGCTGCAACGCTGAAGCAAGGCCCGCAGGAATCAGGCATCCAGCTATCCCTCGGTACAGTTGAAAAAGAGTCGAAAAGATCATATATTCCTTCATCCCTCTAAGCCACGCTAAGGAAAAAAACATGACCCATCCCCCCCTGACTCAACAAGGAAAAATCCTGCTTGTTGAAGATGAAAAAGACCTTCAAGACACACTCAAAGACATGTTTGTGGAAGCTGGTTACGATGTGGATGTCGCCAGCAATGGCCTCGAAGGGCTGAAAAAGTTCGAAGCAGAAGCACCGGATGTCATCATTACCGATATTTCCATGCCATTGATGGATGGCTACGAGTTTCTGCAGGAAATCAAAGACGGTCCGCTGGGCGATGTCATTCCGGTGATTATGCTCACCGCACGGGTGGCTGAGGAGGAAAAGATCAAGGGCCTGGAATTCGGAGCTGTCGATTATATCACCAAGCCATTTTCATTTGCCGAACTGCAACTGAAAATCAAAAATTTCCTCACCCTCACCTATTCCATTGGTCAGCAAACGCAGTCGAACAGCGAAGAAGAAACTTCCCAATTTCTGCGTACCATCAACAGTTATCTCGACAATCACATGCAGTCCGGACGGCTGGAATTAGACATGGTGGCCAAAAACTTCAGGCTTTCTCCCTCTGGCCTCCAGAAAAAAATCCGGCGGCTCACAGGCAAAAGCTATACCCGCTATGTTCGTGAATATCGGCTAAAAAAGGCACATAAACTGCTCGAAACCAATCAATACAGCATCGGAGAAGTCACTGACATGGTAGGCTTTGCCACAAACTCCTACTTTAGCGAGTCATTCAGGAAATTGTTCGGATATGTACCTTCCAAATTACTTTCCTGAGATACCAACCAGCCCGTCTTCCTGGCAAGAAGGCTCAATACCTGATTGAATACATGACCAAGATTCTTCACCTTGAAGATAATCCCCTTGATGCTCGCCTGATAAAGGAACGCCTGCTAGAAGAAGACCTAAACCCGAAAGTGATGGTCGTTTCTTCTGAGTCAGGATTTATCAAAGCTCTGAAAACTCAAACATTCGATATCATTCTGGCAGATTATTATCTCCCGGGATTTGACGGCATCACCGCCCTTCAGATCGTTAGGGAAATAGGGATTGATTTGCCTGTCATTCTGATTTCAGGTAAGCTGGGAGAAGAAGCTGCTGTTGAAAGCCTCAAGAAAGGAGCAGTAGATTATATCCTGAAGGACAATCTGCAACGACTCGGTCCCGCGGTCAAACGGGCCCTGGAAGAACACTCCCAACAGCTGCATACCCAAAAGGTCGAAAAAGAGCTGATCAAAAGCGCCGCTCTCTTCGGCAAAATTGAATCGATTGCCCAACTGGGAACCTTCGAATGGAATTATGAGACCGGGGACCTCTACTGGTCCGAGGGTCTCTATCAAATTTTCCACTATCAGAAAGAAGAAATCACCCCTACTACCCAGTTGTACCTGAATCATGTGGTGGAAGAGGACAGAGATACAGTGAGACAAAGCATCAACGACACCGTGAATCACGGCAGCGATATTAATGCTGAATATCGGATCAGAACTCACGATGGGGTAATCAAATACCTGCGGACTTTCGGCACGGTACTGTCTGGTGAAGATGGCAGCGCGCCACTGCTCATTGGGGTTTGCCAGGATTCTACCCAGTCAGTTCATGCCAGAAACCGCCTGGAGAAAAGCGAAGAGAAATACCGGACGCTGGTGGAACAGGCCACAGATGGAATTCTGATCAGTGATCAGGAGCTCAGGATTCTCGAGGCCAACCAAAGTGCGCTGCATATTCTGGAATGCCTGGATTCCGATCAATTGATCGGGCAGTTTCCGGAGTCATTTTTGACACCCACCGAAATTTCCCGAAACCCCATAGACAGAAGTAACATCCTTAAACATCCTGTCACCAATGTGAGGGAGGTCAATACCTTTGAAAATAACCACAAATACCTGGAAATTACCTCCAATAGCATTCCCGGCCGGCGCGTCCAAATCGTGTTCCGCGATGTCACCGAGAGGGAAACAACCCGGATAGAGCTCGAAAAACTCAACCGGGAGCTCGACGAGCGGGTCAGAGAAGCTGTAGCTGAAGCACAGGAAAATGAATCTCGCTACCGTCTCATCTCAGAAAATTCTTCCGACCTCATTACTCAGAGTGAAAAGGACGGAACCCTCACCTATGTTTCTCCATCTTCCAAGGAAATCCTCGGTTGTCATGCCACCGATTACCTGAATCGAACATTTTGCGAGCTGATCCCTGGCCCGTACCAGGAGCTGTGGCAACAAACGCTAGGCGAGTTGAATGACGGAAACAAGGGCTCCATTACCTTTGAACATGAAATCTTTCACAGCAGCGGAAAAACACTGTGGGTAGAAACCGTTTGCAAAGCGATCCGAAACGAAAATGGACAGGTTCAAACCTACCAGACCGCTTCACGCGATATTCATGTTCGGAAACAGGCAGAGCAAGATACCCGCAAAGCCATTGAACGAGAGCGGGAACTCAACGACCTGCGCTCGCAGTTTGTCTCCATGGCTTCTCATCAATTTCGAACCCCCCTCACGGTGATCAACAGCAACATTGAGCTCATGAAACTGCAGGGGCTCAATCAGTTTGATCCTAGAGTCAATAAAATCCTGGATCGAATCACCCGGGAAACCTCCAGGCTCACCGAGTTGATGAACGATGTCCTGATCCTTGGAAAGCTAAACGCCCGCCGACTGGACACCAATCCGGAACAAGTAGATATCACCGAGTTGGTCGATAGGTTGAAGCGCGACCATGTCTCCAGCCAACCCAATCAGCGCTGCCTGGACATCCGGATTGAAGGCCCCCCCCCACCGGTTACGCTGGACATTTCCCTCACCGAGCATGTGCTTTCCAATCTCATCGACAACGCCTTTAAGTATTCACCAGAGGAAAAGAACCCGGAACTCTCTTTCGAACGCACCCGGGACAGCCTAATTATTTCTGTCAGAGATTGGGGCATTGGTGTGCCCGAGGCAGATCGGGAGCATTTGTTTGAGTCCTTTTATCGCGGACAAAATACCCAGGAATTTCCCGGGACTGGGTTGGGCCTCGTTATCGCCCGTGAATTTATGGAGCTCCAGAACGGCCGCATCGGCTACCGCCCCGCCGAAGATCGGGGCAGTATTTTCTGGATCTCCTTCCAGTTGGAGCGTGCAAGGGCACTGGTGGAAGAATGAACCCTCCACCGACAAGACAAGTCCATCTATCTCCTGATCATTCCGAGAACAAAGACCTTCAACTCCCGTCCCCCCTTCTTTCTTCCTCTCCTCAGCACAATCCCACACCGCAGGGGGGATGATTCCTCAGTTCCGCGGTTCCTCCCTTCCCTTATTGCGGCACTACCAGCACAGGTATGGCCAGCTCGTACAGCATTTTCCGGGCGAGTGAGCGCTGAAACAGCTTGCTAAAGCCCGACTTTCTGAGATAGAGGAGACCAAAAAGATCTGTCTGATACAATTCGGTGAATGTTTTGAGCCCTGACGCCGGACCTTTGTGAAACAGCGAATAGAAACACACCTGATAGCTCGGATCCAATTCCATCCGATACATTTTTTCGAGTACGGGATCTTTGAAAGGTCGGCCGCGATCTCTGGGTGTGGTGATGTGCACGCAGGAGATATGCGCACCGGAACGCCCGGCTACTGCCCCAACAACCTGAGGAATTCGCGTTTCTGTCTCATCAAATCGTGTCGCATAGACCACATGATCCAGGTGTCGCCACACTGCATCTTCCGGCACCACCAATAGTGGCACGTCGGAGTGCCGATATAACTGAGCCATCAGACCGCCGCTCCAGCGGAGAGAGGTTCTGGCAGATTGGCTCATTCCCAGTATAACCAAATCACTCCTCATTGATGATGCAACCTCCGGAATGACCTGCTCAGGCTTCCCCATTTTCAGCAAAGGGTGAACCGATACCACCTCATTCACCTGTGCACGCAGGTGCTTGAGATGCTGCAAAAAGTGCTTCTGCGCAGAAAACTCCCCTTCTTTCAGGAGAGAGTCATAGATCCTGTCGGGCAGGTAAGATAACTTGTCCTCCCTGTCGGGATACACATGGAGCACCGTCAGCCCAGCTTCCAGTTGGGCAGCGAGTTGCAGACCATAGCGGAGGGAATGCTCAGATGGTTCCGAAAACGACAGACAGACCAGTAAATTCATTCGCTAAGAAAAATGCTTTCATCTGTTGTGTCTCACAACTTTTTCCTGCTAACAAGACCCATGATGCATGATCCCAGCAACCAGGGGCACATCAAGCATCGCCGAGAACAAAATAATTTGGTATTTTAGCTAATTATTTTAGTATTTTGTTTTGCTGTTTGACAAAGGGCAGCAAACATCGGAATTTTAATCGGAATGATATGATACGCCATCAGAACAAACCTGCCCCCTTTCGGGGAGGGCAGAGACCGGTCGTCCTCTGGCTTCCGGGCAGAGTGTCACCCTTACTGAAGAAAATCTTCTGGGGCCTCACCATCGCTGTTGCTACCCACATAGCCTCACCCTGGATCTCGCGTGGCGACAACTTCCTCGCCGGCACAAGTGCTGGCTACACGGTGCGCGGCAACACCGCGCCGGAACCGCTGTATTTAATCGAGCAGGCGCGTCCCTTCGTTCGGGATCTGGCCGCCTTTGAAGATCGGGTCATCGACGTGGCCGAAGATCTGGACATTCCACCCGAATGGCTCACGGCAGTTATGTATGCCGAATCCAAACTTGACCCCGGCATCCAAAATCTCCAGGGAAGCGGTGCAACCGGGCTCATTCAGTTCATGCCATCCACCGCCGCGGAGCTCGGTATTTCCATCGAACGCCTCAGGAGAATGGAAGCAGTTCAACAGATGGAATATGTCTACCTGTATTTGCAAACAGTCCGGGAGCGGTACGGTGATTACGAATCCATCACCGACTTATATCTGGGCATCCTGTATCCCAAAGCCAGGGGCCAGGATTATTGCTACACCCTGTTTGCACGCCCCTCCGAATCGTATCGCCAAAACAAAGGATTGGACAAAGACAAAGATGGGCGCGTCACCGTCAGCGACGTCGATAAGCATCTCAAGGCTTTGTTTCCCGAAGCGTATATGGCCCCTTCTGGCAGGGAACACCCTGTTCGGTAAGCTCTCAGGCATGATCGCTTATGCGCTGCACGACCACAAATCCCATCGCAATGAGTCCAACCACAATCCCGGATGCGATGCCCATTAACACGACCAAACTATCCGGCGAATCTAGGCCCAGTCCCACCAGGACAGGGCCTAGCGCCGTTGAAAATACCATAAAGGTCGAAACGGTACTCTTGATGGCTCCCAGGTGGGTAGTCCCGTAAATTTCAGCCCACATGGCTGTCGCACTCAAAGAGCCCAGGCTCGACGAAGTTCCGGAAAAGAGGAAATAGACCCAGACTGTCCAGATGGAGGGAAAAATGGTAAGGCCCAGCAAGCCCAGCAATAACGTCACCAAAAGAAATGCAAAGACATTGGTGGCGGAGAAACGATCAATCAACGGACCAGCGAGCAGGTTACACACCATTCTCGCTGCCCCAAACAAGCTAATTCCCAGGGCCATCTGGGCCTCTGTGCCGCCCACCAGGCCCCCGATCTGAGATTGGTTGAGCACAAAGCCGGTGGAAAACAATGGGATGAACAGGTGGATCAGGGTAAGCAGGTAAAAGCGGGGATCATTGAGCACGTCTTTACGCGTCGCCGCCCGAACGATTTTTTTTCCAGGTTCTGGCTTTTCTTTCTGAGGATACTGAAAGGGGTGTGTAGCCGGAATGAGCTTCACTATGAGTGGAACAAATATCAGAACAATGATCCCAATCACCAATATCCAAGCCCAGCGCCAGCCTGCTGTGCCGATGATAAACACCATCAGCAATGGCAAGGATAGCTCTGCCAGCGAAATCCCGAAATTGATCAAAGACAAAGCCTTGCCCCTTCCTGCAGCAAAATATCTGGCCACCGATGTTCCCCCCGTCAGGGGCATCATGCCCTGACCAAACAGGCGCAGACCGTAGATGACCGGAATCAATGCCCACCAGGCGCTGATCTGACTGGCCAGCAAAGCAAACAGGGCCAGACCTCCGCCGACGGCCAGACTCACATACCGAATGCGCCATTGATCAATAAATCCCCCAATCCATGGCAGGGTGAAGGCACTGCATAACGTACCTACCAGATAAATCTGGTTAAAGGCATCGTTGGAAATGTCTGTTGCCAGCAGGAAATAGGGAACAAACAGAGAAATGAAAAAGGTTTGTCCCGGTCCTGAAAAGAAGTAGTGGAGGGCACCGTATGCCAATGGGGCAGGCTCGCGCTTCAACAAATCGACATATTGGCCCACCACACGAATAAGTACACTCATAGCTTTTCCTGATCGTGGCCGCAAAGGTCTGTATTCCCTCCTGGAAAACCATCACTCTTGATTCGGAAAAAGGGTTTTTCGGAAAAATTCTCCGAGGCTGCCTCATTAGTGCTTGATTCACCGTGAAGACGGGAAGGAGGCGCAAAGACCGCCAAAAATTGACTCAATAGCGGCTGTTGTATCTTCATGCTTTTCGATTTAGCGGGAGTCAAGAGGCTTTGGGGAATATTTCGCCCAATATCTGCATTCAGGCAGGGTTTTTGGGACAAAGGATCACAGAAGACTTCGCCTGCTGGCCTCCTTTCTATTCCCATGCGTCTTTTATCCCTGCTTCCGTTCCTGCTCGCATCCACTTGGCTTCCTGCTCAGGAATTCACCACGTTTTACGAATCCGGAGCCATACAGTCGGTAACCCCCCTCAATGACGAGGGTCAGTTTCACGGGCTTGGCCTTGAGTTTTATGAAGACGGGAGCCTGGCTGCAGAGGTTCCCTACCAAGAGGGGAACGTACATGGGATTGTCAGTCAGTATTATCCCGAAGGACACATCAAGCTCCGCCATTCTTTCATTCATGGGAAAAAGGAAGGAACCATGTACCTCTACAGTCCGGACGGCACACTCACCATGCTGGCCCTGATGGAGGGAGATAGTATTGTGTTCAGCCAGCGCTTCAATGCCCGCGGGCAGCTGATTTCAGAGCAGTGTGGA
>CAZLKP010000032.1:1879-4493 GCA_964560095.1 uncultured Bacteroidia bacterium | reverse complement strand
ATTCACCATTCCCTTGATACCACAGATCTGGGCAAGCCTGTCATGTGGCTGAAGCGGGGTCATACCCTGATCGCCGGAGAAGAGAATTACGCACAGGTATTCATTCGTGGGTTCCCCGGAAACCTGATCTCCTATGCCAGTCCCAGTGGAGAAATTCGGAGTAGTGGTCGGCCCGATTATCCGCTGATCATCATTCCGGCAGAAGATTCTGAAGAATTTATCCTCTATCTGCGGCTGAAACTTCACTCCCGGGCCATGCCTTCGGTGCTGAAAAAAATGACCCTTAAGGTAGAGTAGCTGAAAATCCGTGTCACAAAGAGATTATTTTCAACATCTCTTTTTAGGACCGAAGGGGGTATATTCTGGAAAATTTAGATGGCGATACAGCACAAATCGATCATTTTACGTCATAAAATTAAATTTGTCGACACCATGCCCTTCTGCCGGTTCGTATTGCTGGTGATGCTTGTTTTCTGTCTCCACCTTGAGGTTCTGGGGCAAAGCAGGCTGTCTGTTTCTTTTGGGACCGGTGGAGAATATTTGCTTCCGGATCAACCCCTTCAGCAACGAGATTTGTGGCGAAATGCTAATGCAGGTACCCCCTTGTCTTTTTCGCTGGAATACGAATATCACAGATGGTGGGCTGCTTTGGCTCTGACCGGAGGAAGGCAGCGCTGGGAAGCCGGCCCCGGCAACCCCGTTTGGCCCGGTCGCAACAAACCCATCCATCACGCATATGGCTGGTGGACCGGAGCAGTTACGGCTCAATTCGGGCACCGTATCCCATTTGGATTTCTAAACCAGCTTCAGCTCACGCCCTTCGTGGGCCTGGGCTACGACTGGCATGAGTATATCCATTATTGCGGGGCCGGGGCTACTGTCTATCCCGATCCCAGCCTGCCAGTATCCCAGGCCACGGTATCCACGAGTTGGCAATCAGGATTGATCGCTGGCAGTGGTGTGTTGCTTGACTATCGGCTCTCCAGCGATGCCCAACCTGTTTGGCTACGCATTGGGGTCTCAGGCTGGTGGCGCCAGGCACCTCTGCTGAAGGGCTTCTACCACCTCTGGAGAAACGGAGGACAGATGTCGCAGCTACCTCCCTGGGGAAGTAATCCGCCCCGCCCCGGGCAACGAATCAGTATGGAAGAATGCCCAGAGTCATTTTCTGTTTCCCCCGATGACTCTTATGAGATTGATCTGCCCGGTCACCGCCTCAACTGGATCATCGGCCTTCGTCTGGACCTGTAGGTATCTGTGTTTAGTCGATCATCCTCCACGCTTACTCATCAAAACGACACGCTCGTCTTTTTGTATTGTTTTTTCTGTCACCTTCTTTGCTTCTTTCATTTCGAAATCACCTGTACCAATGAAACAACTACGATACATCGGCGTCTTATTGCTGTCCCTGGCCTGCCTGGGACTGACGTTGTTTGTATTGTTGTCGGGAGAAAACAGCAAGCCTGTGACAGAGCTTGAGCATTTACCCCCTCAAACTGACACCCTGAAGGAGGCCTGGGTTATGGTCAAAGACAGCCTGCTTCACAGACGCTAGGTACTCAGGATTTCTAACCGTTCACGGCGAAGAAACCCACCACCCGGTCATTTCTGTCGGAGGGCCCTCGGTAATACACAAAAACGTAGTAAAAATTCTCCGCATCCGTGAGCCGCCCCTGGAAGGTCGATGCATCCGGCACATCTTCTTTGGTAGGGGCTGTCACGTACTGATAGTCGTAGAACCCTTGCTTGAGGAGAAGTTCCAGTTCGTATCGGCCCATGTCCTCATTCCAGCGCATTCGGTTGGCTGTGGACAGGCGCCAGTCCGTCAATTTCCCCATCACAAACACTTCCTTACCTGTCAGGGGCTGGCTAAGCGCCAGAGCAAAATACACATAGACGTAGTCTGACTGTACCTGAGGCCTGGGCCATTCCTGCACTTCCAGGAAAAAACTACCATTGAGATCCGGTTGCCGCCCGAAAGTATTGGTGAGCCAGGGCTCGTCGGGAAACAGGAACACATCAAACACTTCCTCCCGCTCCTCCACATCCTGAACCGAAGCAGACAAAAACCGGGTGGAACGAATATCCAACTGACGAAACTCATGACCGTTGGGAAAGGCCTGGAGCAGATCCACCCGAAACTGAAGCTGGCCATCGACAAATTGCTGAGGAGTCAACTCGGCGGTTCTGTCAAAGCGGAGATTCGGCACCAGATTCACGCGAAGGTCATTCATCGGATTAAACACTTCCAAATTTCCCGGAATGACGCCCAGGGTCAACGATTCCATTCGCCGACGCCGGGGAGACTGGGATATTTCATTGATTAGGCCAATGCCAACCTGTGATTCGACCACCACAAACCGGCGGGTAAGCACAACCGCTGAAGGATCATTTTCCCGGTACACTTTGAGAATGTAATTGCCAGACATCTTAAAGGACTCGCTCTCCTGAGGAAACTGGTAGCGGTAATGCACATAGTCTACCTTAGTGAATTCGGATCGCTGGTATTCCTGAATCCGATCCTGGGGAAATCCATCGAAAAACTCGATGGGCAGAATACCGGAAGGCTCCCAGTATTCATTACAGGACATCAGATCTACAAAAAAATCTGACT
>CAZLKP010000032.1:0-1869 GCA_964560095.1 uncultured Bacteroidia bacterium | reverse complement strand
AGCTCATCAAATTCCAGGGTAAGTGGATCGAAAACCCCCATGTAGGTGACGGCCACTGCGCCAGGATTTCCTTCCCGGTACAACTGAACCGTCTTGATGTTGGCATCAAGGATAGCATCCTCCATCACCAGAGGCTGCTGGGCAGCCTGAGTATTGGCTTGTGAAACAACCTCACGGGGCGGACAACTTTGGACCAATGGCACGAGTACCAGCAACATAAAACCGGAAAACAATTTCATCGGGATCTGATGTCAAAGAGGCCCTGGGCCTCGTCTATCATATAAGAACGGCCTTGTCGCCGTGGCCAGGAAATTTCCTGTTTTTTCCTTGTGGGAATCACCACCAGGCGTTCGTCGCCAAATTCGATTTCGACCGGCCAGACGAAGTCTGGCAAAGCCCCCACCCAGCGGTAGCTGAGCACCCACTTCCGACGGCGGCGATCCAACTCACATGCCAGCAGCGGCTTTTCCTGTTCATCAAGATATTGCTCAAAAACCACCATCCTGTCAGCGTCAATCCGCCGGGCAATCCATCTACGCAGGTCCTTATCAGAGACCGTTTGATCTTTCACAAGCCGAAAAAAGTCCACCTGCTCGTCCTGCCAGATTCCGGGATAGGAATGCACGAGATCGTACATCAACCAAAAAGGCCAACCGGAAGGCCGTTGTCGGGCTATTTCGAGGATTGTTTCGGCCTCGGCCTCTCCCTGTTCGTGTTGTCGCCATACCCAATCGGCGTATTGAAACATGCCACTCCGGATGGGAGACTCATGGGCCAAGTACCGGGGGCCCACCCACATTTCGGCCACTTTCATCATTAGTGATTGTGTCACAAGGGTCTCGGGATTCCCACCAGGAGGCCCCATAACCCATTCTCCCGGCCATTCTACCCAAATATTGTCTGCGGGGGAGAAAGCTGGCTCTCCCCATTCTGCTGCCAGTGCATTGATCATGACCGGCACCTGTGCGTAGGTCACCTGCGCCTGTTCCAATTTGGCCTGAGGCACCCAAAACGGCCATTCCTCGATCCCACCGGGTGCCTGGCGGAGTTCTGCAAACCGCACGTAATTTCCCAGATAGATCGGTTCGGACAACTGCTCTGGCGAATACTGATGGACCCATCTCTGGAATCCACCGGGCCATTCCCCTGCACCATCAAACCGGGCCCGGGTTACCGGGCGCATGCCCTCAGGTAGAATGAATGCTGTCCACACAGAGTCGGGCAAAGCCCATCCAGAGGGGGGCCAGGGATGCCAGCGTTCTTCACGATCATCAAGCAGAATCCAGGATTGTCGGTTCTGATCTTCATAAAAACGAGACGCCTGCGGTGGCGGCGTGCCGAAGAAAACAACCTGAATTCTTTGTACCCGGCTGTTGGGCTCAGGATTAGCAATCGAAAACCCGGAATTCCCTCTTCTGAAGGGAACTTGCTCCTCATTGATCAACACCTTGTCCACCGCTAGCCCTTCCGGAAGGTGCCACTCCCCCTGAGGACTTCCATTGTGGAGGTGTGCCCTCAGCGTTCCAGCCATTCTACCCAGGCGCGGATTAAATTTTGCTTCCACCTCCAGATAAGAAATCTGCTGTCCCAGGAGAAAAACCGGGCTCACAAACAGCAGCAGGCACAGCGCGCGCGAACTCTTCATGTTACGAAGCTAGTGAAAGCTACCCGGAAACGAATAAAGAAATTACTTCCCCATCTTGTCCAATCCTTCGGGAAGGCGCTCCCCGGCCGTGATTTCCAGGTTGATGTGATTTTCTTCCGGCGGGATGGGGCAGGCATAGCCATCGTTGTACAGGCAGTCGGGATGATAGGCCCGGTTAAAATCGACGGTTACCCCGCCTTTGGTGGGTATATTGAGGAAGCGCC
>CAZLKP010000031.1:4996-19847 GCA_964560095.1 uncultured Bacteroidia bacterium | reverse complement strand
AGGCAAACGGCGGATCGAATGTCTTTTGTCGTTCACCAGTCGACTTGTGCCGTTTGCCGGAAATATTTTCTACAACAGAATGAGGAAAACTAAGTTTAAACATTCTATCAAATCCCTCATTCTCATGATTCGCCGACATACCCTCCCTATTCTGATGATGCTTGTCTCCTTGCTGGCTGGCATTTACCACCTTCCGGCTCAGTCGTCCATGATGACCTTCAGCGGAAAAATCATTGATGCCGAAAGTCGTGAACCTGTAGAATTCGCAACCATCACCCTCAAAGATTCAACCTCAGGTGAACTGGTGGGTGGGACCACAACTGATGCTTCCGGTGGATTTTTCGTTTCCACCGACCGAACTGGAATTATGGTAGAGGTATCATTCATTGGTTATGAAGCGGTGCAGATCACCAAGTACAGCCCGACAGAAAGAATAATAGACCTGGGAGTGGTTGTGCTACAGTCAGGAAATTACTCTCTGGAAGATGTGGAAATCATCGGCGAACGATCCTCCACAGAATTCCAATTAGATAAACGTGTGTTTCACGTTGGCCAGGATGTAAGCAGCACCGGTGGAAGCGCCCTCGAAGTGCTCAACAACGTACCATCTGTGAATGTCAATATTGAAGGTGTCGTGAGCCTTCGTGGGAGCTCCGGTGTTCAAATCTTGATCAATGGCAAACCTTCTGTCCTCACCAGCGAGGAAGGCAACTCTCTCGGCACCATCACAGCCGATATGATTGAGCGTGTCGAAGTCATAACCAATCCTTCGGCCAAATACGACGCCGAAGGAACCTCCGGCATCATTAATATTGTGCTGAAAAAAGAAGAGCGCCGGGGCCTCAATGGCTCCGCCAGTTTCAACACCGGCTGGCCTCACAACCACAGCTTCGGCCTCAGCGTCAATCGCCGTACTGACCATTTTAACCTGTTCAGCCAGGTGGGGATCGGCTACCGGGAACTTCCACGGATTGAAAAAAACATCAACCGCAACCTGGAAACCGGTACCGACATTGTGTCAACCGGCACCGAATACCGCAATGAGCAATTCTACAATTTCATCCTTGGCACGGATTATTACATCAATGATCGCAATGTGATTACTCTCTCAGGCAACTTTGCCTATGAGGTGGAAGACCAGCCCTCAAGAAATGACTTTGCCATGGTCAATACTTCGGGAGACACACTTTCCCAATGGTATCGGGAAGAAAACACCGTGGCAACAAACCCCAAGTGGCAATACGAGCTTCAGTACAAGCGGGAATACAAAGATGATGAAGATCATGGGTTGATGTTCAGCGCCCTGGGAAGCTTTTTCGGGAAAGATCAGAGTTCGGAGTTTTTGAATCAATCGGTGTCAGGAGACGGTTTCGACGGATTGCAACAAACCCGCACCAACTTCTCAGAAGCCGAAAACACATTTAAGCTCGACTATACCCATCCATTTAATAACCTGTTTCGGGTTGAAACCGGGGCTCAGTATGTTCTCAACGATGTGAGCAATGATTTTTCCGTCACCAATCTCATTGATGGGCAATGGCTGGAAGATCCCAGCCAAACCAATGTCTTTGACTGGAACCAGAAGGTGTTGGGCGTGTACGGCACGGGTGCTTACGAAGGGAAGAAATGGGGCATCTTGCTGGGGCTTCGAATGGAAAACACTGACCTGAACACCCTCCTGCGCAACACCGAGGAGTCCAACGATCAGAACTACACCAACTTTTTTCCCAGCGCCCACACCTCCTTCAAGTTCAGCCAGCTGCTTTCTGTGCAGGCAGGATATTCCCGCCGAATCTTCCGCCCCAGACTCTGGGACCTCAACCCGTTTTTCAACATCCGGAACAATTTCAACATTCGGGTAGGAAACCCGGATCTTATGCCAGAGTTTACGGATTCATATGAGATTTCTTCCATTTTCGTCCTCGACAATTTCTCGGCCAGTACTTCCATTTATCACCGCCTGACAGAGGATGTGGTCGAACGGGTAGCTAGCTTCAACGAAGGGGTCACCACCGTGATGCCCATGAACCTGGGTACCAACCGGGCTACGGGGCTCGAAATCAATGCCAAGTACAGCGTGGGCCGCTGGCTCACAGTGAATGGCGATGTTACCTACAACCAGTTTGTCCGGAAGGGATCGCTGAAAACACAATCATTTGACTTCGAAGGCCAGCAGCATTTCGGTCGGGTCACCTCCAAATTCAAGCTCCCCAGGGACTGGGACATCGAAACCACCGGTCGTTATCAGTCGAGAGTCAGAACCGTGCAGGGCATCCGCTCCGGGAATGTATTCATGGACCTCGGTGTCCGGAAAAAAATCATGGATGGCAAAGGCGTCATCAACTTCAGTGTCCGCGATGTATTTGCCAGCCGAATCCGGGAGAATATCGTCGAACAGGACGGTTTCTACATCTACAGTTGGGGGCAGCGCGGGCGCTTCATCACAGCCGGGTTCAGCTATGGCTTTGGCAAGGGCGAAGCCATGACCTACAGTGGCAGGAGGAGATAACTGGACATGATCGATCAAATAAGACAGGATTTCAGGATTCACAGAATAATAAGCCCCTGAAAGCCACCCTGGCAATCTTGTCGATCCAGTCAAAAAACGAGTGCTCCAAAGGCTAATGCCCAGAAGCATGATCATTCTTTCTTCTGCTGCCTGTTTCCCTCCGTATGGAGCCACCTGTCATACACGAAACGAATGTTCTTTCCGAAAAAGATGCTCCCCGCATACATGACAAACAATCCGGTTCCCACACATATTGGCCGGCAAAGGTCCCCTGCCTCCACATAATAAAATATTCAACGGAGCAGGAAAATCACATCAACGTGACTATGGAAAAGACGATCAGGCAATCCAACAAATAGGCCTTCGTTCGCCTGAAAATATATCCAATCTTTTCCCGGAAACCACTCACATGCATAAGGGAGTCATCAATCATGAAAAAAATGAAACCTGTTTCCTCATTCCATCGTTTAGGAATTTATCTAAATAACTAACAACCTACTCATGAACAGATCTACCCTCCTCATCCTGGCAGCATTCCTTTTGCCTCTTTTCAGCCTCGCACAACCAGAATCCTACACCGAGAAAGAGATAAGCCTGAATACGGGCGAAGGCACCCTCAAAGGCACCCTCACCCTTCCTGCTTCAGCAGGTGCATCCACAGATTTCACTCTGATTATCGCAGGGTCTGGCCCCACCGACAGGAACGGAAACAACCCCGTAGGCAAGAACAACAGCCTCAGAATGTTGGCGCATTTCCTGGCGGATCAGGGAGTCGCCTCTATCCGCTACGACAAGCGCGGCATCGCAGAAAGCAATGATTTTGACATCCAAGAAGAAGACCTTCGGTTTGACCACCTGGTGGAGGATGCTGTGCGCTGGGTGGACTATGCCCGGGACAGCGGGGATTACCGCCGGATAATCATTGCAGGTCACAGCGAGGGCTCACTCGTAGGCATGATTGCAGCCGATCGTGCAGAAGCAGATGCATTTATCTCCCTGGCGGGTGCCGGCCGCGCTGCAGATGTGATCCTCAAGGAACAGCTGGCCGGCCAGCCAGACATGATCAAGGATCCTTGTTATGCGATCCTGGATTCCCTCAAGGCCGGACAAACCGTCGAAGAGGTACCGGTAATGATTCGTTCTCTCTTCCGGGCCTCCGTACAGCCCTATCTTATTTCCTGGATGGCCTACGATCCGGCCGTCGAGATCGACCGACTCGAGATACCTGTCCTCATCCTCCAGGGACTCAATGACACCCAGGTCAAAGAGACCGACGCACAGCTTCTGTCTGAAGCCAGACCCGATGCACAGGTAGCCCTCCTTCCCGACGTAACCCATGCCCTCAAAATTGCCGACAATACCCCCGCAGCAAGTAATCGCACACTTTCCCAGCCGGCCCTGCCCCTGGCCGAATCTGTGAAAGAAGCCATCAATACTTTCCTGTCCGACATGGAGTAGCAGACAGCGCCTCAGCCGCCTTCCCTACACAGGTACTATATCCTCCCTGTATTGGCTGTGCAACACCTGTAGGCCCAGGAGATGATTGAGGATGGCGTCTTTGCGCACCAGCGAAACCGCATCTGTATCGCTTCGGTAGCCCGTGAGGAATTCCCCTACGCGACCGGCATCAAATACACCGGCACTGTGGAGGGCTCTTTCTCTGAGGTAATTGTCAATCAGGTCATCGACGGCTAGCTTTTTACGGCTCTCGGTGTGGCCCGGAGGAGCCATGAAAGCGAATTTTTCGCGCTTGTAAAGCACCTCCGGCAGAATGTTTTTCATCGCCTCCCGAAGCACCCACTTCTCGATATTTCCCTTGATGCGGAGGTGGGGCGGAATCTGCACAGCGACGGCAGCCACATGATGATCTAGAAATGCCGGACGGGATTCCATGGAATTAGCCATATCAACACGGTCACCGCCCCAGTTGAGAATCTGGCATTCGAGCATCGTTTTGCTCCAGGTGTATTGAGCAATATCAAGGTAATGGCGGCCGTTGATCTGGCTTTGATCAAATGACTCTGCAATCGCAGCAATCGGGTCATACCCCTCCAGCTCCTCCAGCCATGCATCGCTCAGAAGCGGGCGCACAATCTCCAGGGTTTGCATCCACGGCTGTACCCAGCTGGGCGTAAACCCGCAAATGTCCTCCATCGCCGGGTGCGAATGGTAATCTTCGCTCAGAATGGCCCCTTTGAACAGGGAGTTGGTTTTTTCCATCAGCTCCTGATAGGCTT
Organism: uncultured Bacteroidia bacterium; assembly: GCA_964560095.1. Classification (GTDB taxonomy): domain Bacteria; phylum Bacteroidota; class Bacteroidia; order J057; family J057; genus JANQTF01. Next base: position 15,101 of record CAZLKP010000031.1, on the reverse strand, counting down.
TGACTTGACCAGGGTCGCTGTCTTTGTGGCCAAAACGCAACATATCCCGCTTGAATGCTGGATATCCGCCAAACAGCTCGTCTGAGCCCTCTCCGGTCACCACCACCTTGTAGCCGCATTCATGAACACGCTTACTCATGCACCACTTGGCCACGCCAAGCGTGTTGTAAAAGGTTCGCTCAGCATGCCACACGGTGCGTAAGTAGTTGTCGCCATACAGCTCGGAGGCCGTGAGTTTCAGAAGCTCTTGGTCGGCATTGGTTTTTTCTGCCATTTCCCGTGCAATAGGGGATTCATCGTAGGCATCATGATCAAAGCTGATGGTGAACGCCTTGACCGATGATTGCTGCATCGAAGAAGCCAGTCCCAGCATCGCACAGGAATCAATGCCTCCTGAAAGGTAACAACCCACAGGAACATCAGCTTCCAGGCGGGTACGCACAGCATCTAGCAGGGTCTCCTGCACAGCCTCAATGTGCTTTTCTGTAGGCACAGAGAGATCCCGATCCTGCTCTTCCGGGAAGTCCATATCCCAGTATTTTTTCTCCCTTACCTCAAATCCGTCGCCCCGTTTCTGGATGATCATGAGGTGACCAGGCTTGACTGCGTGTACCCCTTCAAATGCACTCGTACCAGGAATCATGGTATGCATCATCTGATGAAGTCCGGCTCTGGCATCCAGCTTCGCTTCCACGTCAGAATGAGCCAGAATGGCCTTGGCTTCCGATCCCCAGTAAAGGGTGCCGTTATGGATGCGGTAAAACAAGGGCTTCACCCCAAACCGGTCTCTGAGCATCATCATCCTGTCCTTTTCCCTATCGTACAACACCCCCCCGTATTCTCCCCGGAGATGCTGAACGAAATCGAGGCCATGGCGGTCATACAAGGGTAAAGCAATCTCTGAGTCAGACTTGGTGGAGAAAGATGCGCCGTCCAGCCGGAGGCGGGTCCGAATGGTTTTGTAGTCATAAAACTCACCATTGACGGTGAGAATTTGCTTTCGATCCTGGCTAAAAAGCGGCTGTTCCCCCCCTTCCAGGTCGATGATCGATAGCCTGGCATGGCCCATGGCCAGGCCCGCCTCTTTATCCAGGTGATAGCCATATCCGTCGGGGCCCCGGTGATAGAGGACTTCGGTCATCCGGGTTAATTCTTTTCTGGCAGTATGTGAAAGTGGTCTGGTGGACCAGAAACCTGCGATTCCGCACATATTGGGAAAGTGTTTTGAAGGTAATGGGATAAGGGAAAATGAAATAGCGTATCAGAAAAAATCGAGGAAGAAGCACTTCTCCGAGGAATAGGGAAATAATCTTGCTTTCTGGTTCAGGCCCTCCTGAGGCGGGCAGGCCCTCCTGAGGCGGGCAGGCAAGAGAGCACGAAGAATCTCTCAAAGGTCACAACGGCACTACCACGCTCACGACTCTCAACTCTCGGCTGTTACTTCACCGGAAAATCCTCTTTGGACAGTCGATCAAAGCGATCGAGGACAGTGATCATCAGGGCTTGCCGGACAAACACGGCTCCATGTGCCTGGGTGAAATAGAGGTTATGGTGCGTGCTATCTAGTGTTGGGCTCAGTTCGTCGAGGCGGGCCAATGGGTGCAACACAACAGCATCATCTTTGAGTTTGCTGGATTCCTTGAGCTTAAACCGCGAATCCAAAGACTTATAACTATCACCGAGAAATGCGATGGAATTCATGTAAATGACATCCAGATCTGAGAGCACTTCATTGATATCGTTGGTGATTTCGTGATCCAGCCCGGAATCATTCAGCATGTCTTCCAGTTCCGGGCCGAGCGGATCGGCCATTTCAGAGACAATGGAAATTTTCCGAATACCGGATTGGAACAGCATGGACATCATGAGGAAACTCTTGACAGCCCGCATGGAGCCGGGCGTGCCCAGAATCCCAAGATGGATTTTCTTATCGGCAGCAATGATATGCTTTTTGAGGTCCGGCTTCCACTTCAGAATGGCATACCAGTCAGCCAGGGCTTGTGTGGGATGCTCTCCGGTTCCGTTTCCGGCATTGATGAGTGGCAAGCGAAGATATTTTCGGATTTCATGGATCGAATCGGTCTGGATATGTCGCATAATCACGAGGTCGCCATAGGCGTTAAACATTTCACCGATATCGGCGATTGATTCTCCTTTAGCGACCCCTGTGGTGCGCCCGTCCGGGATACTCAGAATTTTGCCGTCAAGCCGGAGGACCGCACTTTCGAACGAAATTCTGGTGCGGGTACTGGCTTCAAAGAAAGCCGTGATCACGATCTTTCCATCCAGCGGATGGCTGGCTGCAATTTCGGTTGCTTCCAGCAGGGCTGCGAGCTTACACAGCTCCAGAACCATATTTTTATCAAATTGATGGACAGAAAGAATGGATCCTCCAACCAGCTTTTTCAGGACTTTCAGGTCAATCCGGTCATCCAGAAGAAGATCTTCGGGATTGGGTTTGAGGTGATCACTTGCCGCGGGCTTCTGGTGCAGTTTAGGGTTCATAATCGTTTGCTTTACCATACTTCTTTACGAATCATATCGCGGACAAGCATCCAAAGCAGTGTAATTGCTCCGATACCCGTGCCAGCAAGCATGACATAAACCAGAATGGTGATAAAGGTTTCTGAAAAATTGACAACAGTCATGACACGGTCGTTTCGTTTGGATCAGTTTTTTCGGGAGAATTTATGGCTTTTGGCTCCGCTTCTGTGAGCATGGCTTGAAGCAGCAGATTAGCACCTTTTTCGATGTCGCTCCAGTCTGTCCACTCACCCGGGCTGTGGCTCACTCCATCTTTACTGGGCACAAAAATCATCGCAGTCGGTGCAATGCGCGAAACAAACTGGGCGTCGTGACCGGCACCTGAGGGTAGCACCAGATAAGGATACTCCAGATCTTTGGCACAGGTTTCCAGGGTACTCAGCAGACCTTTGTCTGAATGAACGGGATCAATCCAGCTGAGACGTTCATACTGAAAATGCAGGCGCCTGAGCCTGCCCAGGGCTGAGAGCACTTTCCGGAACGCCGTTTCCAGATTCTGCAGCGTTTCTCTATCGGGATCCCGCACAACAAGGGAGAACTGTGCCTCTCCGGCGATCGTATGGGCAAATCCTGGCAACAGATCTACCCGGCCAATGGTGGCCCGTGAATCCTCAGAACCGTCCTCGACCAACACCCGGGGGATTTCCTGGGCAAACTCGGCCAGCCCGGAAAATGCATCCTGGCGCAGGCGCATGGGCGTAGCTCCGGCGTGATTTGCTTTCCCGATCAGGTGTACCTGCCACTTAAAAATACCTGCAATGCCCTCAACCACACCAATCGGAAGATTTTCATGTTCCAGCACGGGTCCCTGCTCAATATGAATCTCCAGATAGCTTTTCAGCGTGTCGGAATCCCGCTTGCAGTTCAAGAGCCCCATCGGGTCAAGGCCCGCATGGGTGAGGTGCTCCGTCAGATGAATACCCTCCGGGTCCACCTTCTGAAAAATATCTTCCGGGGTCAAATCACCAACGAATGCCTGGGAGCCCAGCATCTCACCAAACAATCCTTCCTCATCAGAAAAGCTCACCAGCTCAACCGGGTGCTTGGTTTGAAGGCCGTTTTCTTTCATCACACGCAGGCACTCGAGCCCTGCCATAACCCCCAGGGCCCCATCCAGCGACCCACCAGCTGGTACTGTGTCTGTGTGAGAACCCATCAACACGGCGGGCTCTCCTTCCTCTCCCTCCATTCTCCCGAAAACATTCGCTGCACCATCCATCCAGGCCTGCATACCCACATCCCTGATCTTATTCATTAACCATTTACGGGCATCCATATCGGCTTGCGAGTAGGCCATTCGGTATATCCCAAAATCCTCCTCGTTCCAGCCAATGTTGGAAAGTTCGCGAAGATCGTGTTTCAGGCGGTCCATGCTAATCCGTAGTTGCTCCTTTTTCATGAGGTTGAGGGTTGAGGATGAACAGTTGATTCGTTCAAGTGGGCCCAGGAGAATGTGCCTGGGCGCACCCAGGTGCTTCCCACGGTAATCGCCATAGAAATCGCAGCGCCAATCAGAGAGGCCGAAAACCAACCAATGGTGAAATAGGCAACAAGCCCCCCAATGCTACCCAGAATCATGGCCCACAGCACACCCTGAGGATTCACTTTTTTCCAGAACAAGCCTGTCACAATGGGCCAGATTGTGCTTCCAACCATGGGGCCGGCAAAAAACAGAACGGTCGCCAGTGTTCCGATCCTTGGCATACAAACAGTCCATGTCATCACACCCAGCCCGACAATGATCCAGGTTGAGACCTTTTTCAGGGATTCTTCGCTGGCATTAGGCCGTAACAATTTCCGGTAGATATCTTCGGTAATCAGATCGGAAGTAGCAGCCAGCAGGCTGTCAATACTCGAAGCCAACGAACAGAAAAAAACGATAAAGACCACCGCAGCACCGGCTTTGCCCAAAACCTGTGCAGCAACCATGGGGCCGACCATATCCGGGGAGGTGACATTGATCCCGAGCGGAAGCGCAGATAACGCAATAAAACCCGCCGCAATCGGCACCGGCAACCAGAATATCCCCGCCAAACGATAGGCTTTCTGCCCGATTCCCTCTCGCATCGCAAAGGCACGACTCCACCACACGTTGCTATGGAATACTTCCCCCAATCCAAATAGCATGTTGTTAAACAACGCCATAATCGCTGCCGGCAACAATGCATTCAGCAGCATCGGTTGGTCCTGTCTCACCTGTGCATACACCTCCCTGATGGAGGTTTCCTGCAACACAAAGAATCCCACCACCACGATGCCAATGAGAATGATGATACTTTGAATGAAATCAGTCCCGATCACAGCATAGAGACCTCCAAAAACGGTGTAGATCACACAAACCAGCAAAATAACCGTCATGCCAACCTCGTACTGAATGCCGGCAATGGCATTGAGCAGAATGCCTCCGGCCATGCCCATGCTGATGAGCCAGGTGAATCCATAAAAAATGGAAATCACCAGAAATACATACCAGGCGGCCTTCCCAAAGCGCAGACGGATAAAATCACCACTGGTATAGCCTTCCGGCATCAGCTGGCGGATGCGTTTGGCCAGGGGAGCAAAAAGTAACAGACCGAAGCTCGCAGTCGCATATGCCAGCATGCCCCAAATGCCCAGTTCTAGGGTAAGCTGGGGGGCCAGCATGGTGGTGTTGGAGGTAATCCAGGTGGCCATTGCCGTAGCAGCCCCGAAGGCTAATCCCACATTTCGGCCCGCCAGCATAAATCCCTCCATATTTTTTGCTTTCCGGCCCCAAAACACGCCGAGGCCTATCCACACCAACCCCAGCACAATGAGCAGAACCCACCCGAGCGTAGAGTCAAGCATGGCAGACTGATGATTCATAGAAAGAGGTAAAATCGGTAAAACGGAAAGTGGTGGAATGGAAAATAGATGGGGAGGTGATACGGGTGGATACGAAGCCGGTCAGGTTGCACCCCGATGGAGTCTTACACGTCGGCTTCCGACAATAACTACAGTAGCTGTGAGCACAAAGACCACTGCCCCGAGGCCGGCCAGCGAGAGTGCCAGCGTCAGGGACTGGTGCTTTACCCGCACTTCTACCGGATCAGACCACTCGCTCCTCTGGTTGGTTTCCGGATGAATGGCGCGAATGCGATAATATCTCGAACCATTGGGCATGCCGGAGAGATAGCGGGCCAGATCAGGCCCCTGATACAAATTGATCGGATGAGAAAACGCAGAATCCTCCGCATACACCAACTCAAATTGCCAAAGCTGTTCTTTCTCTCTGGCAAGGGTCCAGGCGAGCTGAGCGTGACCATCCTGGGAGGTAATCACATCCGGCTTTTCGAACACTGGCACGGGTACCTGTGCGGAGACCGAAGTTCCCGCAGAGATGATCAACCCCATCAGGAAGCTGCACACGGAAAACCGGAATCGGGTGTATTCGGGCAATATCATGGGCCTACCATTATAGTGGAGGACAGCAACTATCCAAACCAACGCTCCAATACGGAGGCATGCTTTTGCTGATCTTTGACCACCAGTAGAGGAATGTGATGGTCCTGGAGTGCTAATTGTTCCGCCACACCTCCCAGCAGAAAAGAGCTGGCATTGGTCTTTCCCTTGCTGCCCAGCACCATCAGATCTGATTGGTGATCAAGAGCAAACTCATAGACGCGATCCGCCACACAACTTCCTTCACTTGGGAGCACACTCAGAGGAGGTGCAGAAGTCAGTTTCAGCTCCTTCGACCAACGCTGATACTGCTTCCCGGCTTTGTCGGACAATTGTTTCTGAATTTTGTTGGGTAAAGGGACAAACGGAAAATAAGTTGTCGGCAAATGGGTCACATGCAGAGCTTTAACATTGGCGTGGGCCATCAGTCCGATTTTTCGGGCAGTCATCAGGGCAGCAGCACTGTAGGCAGAAAAATCCACCGGTGCCACAATATTTTCCAGCCGAAGTGGCGCCGACTCCGGGACCAGCCAAACCGCGGAATGGGTCAGCCGAACGATTTTACCCGTATAGACCCCGTTTCCACGAAGGCGTGATTTTTTGCCCATCAGCAGCACGTCGATTTCCTCCTGCTGACTATACTCCAAAATGCTTTCTGTCGGATCTCCCTGCAGCAACGTGTATTCGATATTCCCACTGAATTTCAGATCAAAGGTTTGCTCAATCCGTTCTTTCATGTCCTGCAGGATGAGAGTTTCCAGCGAATCCACCCCTTTGGGCAGGTAGTCGGGCAGCCACTCGGAGGAAGGATCAATCTCCACGCTGTGAATGAAGTAGATCCGCTCCAGGGGCAGTCTGTCGGCCAAAAAGGAGGCATATCGAACCAGGAGTTGGTCCATGGAGCTGAGGTCCAGCGAGACAGCGAGTCGTCGAAATTGGGGCATGGCGAAGGTCTATTTCCTGGTTTCGGTCGGTTCAGGCGTGGGCACCTGGGAGCTTTTTCGGCGTTGAATCAAATTTGTGAGCATGGACTCATAAGATTTCCGGTCGCGCATGCGCGCCCGTTCCGTCATTTCAGCATATTCGGTCTGCAACCCTTTGTGCAGGCTGTAGCACATAAACAACAAAAGGAGCGTGAAGGGCAATCCCGCAGAAATAGATGCCGTCTGCATCGCAGCAAGACCTCCTCCGATGAGCAGAACCGAAGCCACGGCACCCTCCGAAATGGCCCAAAAGATGCGCTGTCCCACAGGAGCATCCAACTTTCCACCGGAGGTAATGCTGTCGATCACCAACGACCCGGAATCTGAAGACGTCACAAAAAAGCTTGTCACCAGAACAATCCCGACCAGGGAGGAAATGAAGGTTAGTGGATACTGGTCCAACATCACAAACAAGGCCGTAGAGATATTCTCATTGACCGCTGTTGTCAGATTGGCTGCCCCGTTGAGTTCCAGAAACAGGGCAGATCCGCCAAAAACAGAAAACCACAGGAATGTCAGCATGGAGGGGACCAAGAGCACGCCGGTGATAAACTGCCTGATGGTGCGCCCCTTGGATACCCTGGCGATAAACATGCCTACAAACGGCGACCAAGAGATCCACCAGCCCCAGTAAAAGACTGTCCAGGTATTTTGCCAGTCGGTCTGGGTATAGCTCTCTGTCCAGGTACCCAGCCAGAGCACGTTTTGCAGGTATTCGCCTGTATTCTGGATAAAAGAATCCAGCAAAAAAAGCGTGGGGCCGATTACCACCATACCGACCAGAAATACCAGACCCAAACGCATATTCAGCTCACTAAGCACACGCACCCCCTTATCTAGTCCTAACACAACAGAAACGGTAGCCGCCAGCGTGATGAGAGCAATGAGGATCACCTGCATCCACACGGTATTGGGTAGCCCAAAGAGGAAGTTGAGGCCACTGGCCACCTGGCTGGCCCCGAAACCCAGGGAAGTCGCCAGCCCAAAGAGCGTCGCCACAACAGCGATCACATCCACCACATCCCCAAACCTGCCGTGGATCCGATCTCCCATAACCGGATAAAACACCGAGCGGATGGTCAATGGTAGCTTTCGGTTGAAGGTAAAAAATGCCAGGGATAACCCTACCACCGCATAAATTGCCCAGGCGTGAAAACCATAGTGTAGAAAGGAAAAACTCATGGCGTTCTTGGCTGCCTCAACCTTGCTTTCTACTTCGAGGGGCGGTTTGGAAAAGTGGGTGATCGGCTCGGCCACCGAGAAAAACAACAGCCCGATACCCATCCCCGCCGAAAACAGCATGGCAAACCATGCAAACAGGGAAAAATCAGGCTTGGCATCTTTTCCTCCCAATCGAATCTTACCGAATTTACTCCCAGCCAGATACAGGCAAAACGCCACCAGAAAATTCACTGCAAATACAAACAGCCAGCCTCCATAGGTTGTCATGCCATTCGATACCTGCTGGAAAATTTCCTCTACAGGTTTTCCGATAATGAGCGTGATCGCAATGAACAAAATGATGATCACCGCCGATGGATAAAACACCGGAGCGTGTATATCGAAATATTTATTTTGCCTCTTGGATTGGCTCATAAAACGGTGATCTGGAGGTATCGAAAAAAGAAAAGAATCCGGCCGAATACCCTGTATTCAGCCGAATTCCCAACAAGCATCCGGCTTACTGCACAAGCCAAATGGCAGCATCCTGGGAGTTGTTGCCGCCCAGGGCATCCACAGCTGCCTGATAATTTGTTGAATTCAAACTCTGCTCTTCCCCGGGATAGAGGAAGCGCATTGGCAGGTTATCGCTGTTGAGATTGTCGCAAGGCGGAGCCAGAAACGGGATTCCGCTCCAGTCCATGCTACTTTCCACATACCAGCGGCGCACTTCAAAGTATGGCTCCAGTCCGTGGAAAAACAGGGCCAGCCACTTCTGTTCCCAAATGTCAGTTACCTCACTGTAGGCTACACCGGAATTGGTATAGAAGTCATCGAAATCAGTCCAGCCGAAGGGAGCAAGGTCCACCTGGTGATACACCATAGAAGCTTCGATCCCATTGCGGTAATGGGTTTCGATGTCATCATTGATCCAACCCTTGGCGGCGGCTTCTGCGAGCAGAAACTCCACCTCGGCATAGGTCATCACGATGCCCTCGGCCATAGGAAGCCCTAGATCAGCCGCCTGCGTCGTGTTGGGATTATTCCAGTATTGCACGCCCAGGCGTGATCCTGCCTTGGAGCAATTGCTGGAATTGGCACCACTGGTCGCGCCAGTAAACTCTGGCGAGGTGGTGAAATCCTCATTGTCTGGGCGGGCATAGCGGAGCAGACGTGGATCATTGTGCTGATTCATCACATCAAGCGAAGTCTGACTCAGCGCCACGGCATCAAAGTCTCCCGTTTTCAGGGGTACCACTGGGTACTCATTTGGGAAGCCATTGAGGAAGGTAAATGTAGCATCGTCTTCGTTGCTCTGCATGATGTTACCAGCAGAAACAATGGCGGCAAACTGCGAACCGGCATCAGACAACTGGCCGCTGGCGGTCATCAGCAGGCGCAGCCGAAGGCTGTTGGCCAGCTTCTGCCATTTGCCTGTGTCTCCGTTGAAAATCAGGTCGCCATCAACAGATCCGCCGTTCCCCAGAAGAGCCGCAGCTTCTTCCAGGGTGGACAGCAGACCGGCATACACGTCTTGCTGAGCGTCATACACAGGGGTGAAGTTATTTTCATCTCCCTGTATTGCCTCGGAATAGGGAATATCGCCGTAGGCATTGGTCAACGTAGCAAACAGAAAGCTTTCCCACACCAAAGCAGCGGCGCGCTGAGCATCATTGCCAGCTGCTGCTGCCTGATTAGCAACAGCATCGGCGTCGGTCAAGGCTTCGTAAAGACCCTCCCAAACAGTTGGAAAGGCGTTCCAATTGTACACATCCACCTCTGTACGAAGTGTCTTGGTCGTGAGCTGGGCAGCATTATTCCCAAGGAGGAATGATTCTGTCACCAGAGTGTTCATGCCGTCCCGGAGAGTAGCCGCAAACAACACGTCGGAAGAGACGATCGTCGGCTCGTTGGGATTCTGATTGATTTCAACGAACGGCTCACAGGCACTGCTTCCCAGAAGCAGCAACATGCCAGCCAGAACTTTGAATGAATAT
>CAZLKP010000031.1:0-4986 GCA_964560095.1 uncultured Bacteroidia bacterium | reverse complement strand
ATGTGAATAACTGTCTAATAGAGAAAATGAGAGCTCCTTCGAAAGAGCATGCTTAAAACTTCACATTGACGTTCACACCAATGCTACGGGTAGAAGGCAACTGCGTACTTTCGAAGCCATTCACAAACAGCCCGTTACGAATGGAATAAGTCTCCGGATCAATAGAGGGGACACTGGAGAACAGCAGCAGGTTACGTCCGATCAGGGATACGCGCAGACCAGCGAGGCGCTCCGTATCGAAGGTGTATCCAATAGATACCTCGCGAAGCTTGAAGTAGGTGGCATCATAGGTAGCCGCCTCTATGTTGTCACGATTGAAACCGTTGCCATAGTAATTGTAGAAGTATCCGGTATATCCGGCACCTCCCGGCTCCACAGCCACATCGTTTTCGGAAAGCTCGCTTTCCTGAATTTCCATGTCGCCATTCTGATCTTCCCATTTCCAGCCCGGACCAACCACGCCACCTTGCTGCTCCAGCTCATACTGAGGATCGCCATTGGCGTCATAGCCGGTTACGCGGTATAAGGTTCGACCTTCAGTGGTGGAAAGATCCAACAGCGGATCATCATCGTTGGTGATGGTACCGCCTGTGTTGTACAGGGCGTGAGAGCGAGAGTAAATTTTTCCACCGATCTGACCGTCAAACAGGAAGGAAATGTTGAAATTCCCCACAGCGAAGCGGTTCAACACACCGATACGAGCCTCAGGCTGGTAAGAACCGGCAGAAACTTTCTCATCTGTAATCATCGGAAGGCCGTTCTGGTGAATAATGCGGCCATCAGGGCCACGCTCAAAGCCAAGCCCGTACAGCTGCCCCAGCAATTCGCCTTCCTCAGCGACATACTCAAGGTCAGCACCACCTTCATCACCGGGGAATACATCAGCAATGATGCTGTAGCGACCGGACTCAATGACATCGGGAAGAGATTCTACGATGGCGCGGTTGCGACCGATATTGAATACGATGTCCCAGGTCAGGAAATCATTTTTGACAACCGTCGCATCCAACAGAAGCTCAATACCACGGTTGCGGATTTCACCACCGTTGGTCAGGTTGAAGTCATATCCGCTGGCAGAAGCTACCGGGAGGAAAATCACCTGGTTGGAAGAAAGCATATCGTAGTAGGTGAAGTCCATGCGGAATCGATTCTGCCACAGGCGAACATCCACACCGGCTTCAACTGCTTGGGTCAACTCGTTTTGCAAATTCGGATCGGCAATCGTACCTGTCGTAGTAAACACTGACTGCTGCCCAAAAGAAGCCTGCGGCTGATAGGTATTTCCGAATGCATAGGGCGGTGCTCCGTTTCCTACTTCGGCGTAGGAAGCCTTCAGTTTCAGAAAGGACAGCGGAGAAGTTACCGGAACATTTAACATGTCGGTCAGAACGACACTCAGCGCAGCAGAAGGATAGCCAAAGCTGTAGGTTGATCCTTCCAGACCCGCGATCGGATTTACCAGCGTGCTGTTCCAGTCGTTTCGGTAGGTCAGGTCGAGGAAGATATAGTTGCGGAAGGCAAACGTACCCACGCCAAACAAACTGCTAATCCCCGTTTGGGTCTTCTGAGACTCAACCAGGACACCAGTACGGCTGTTGGTGAGGGTATAAATGCTGGCGGATGTTCCGAAAAACTTGAGCTGAGGGTTGTTCGCAACCAGGAAGTTGGCATTCTGGCGCATGATGTTTCCCCCTACTTTCAAATCAAAGGTGAAGTCGGAACCACGGTTGGATGTATATCCCAGCAGAAATTCTGCATTGGTTTCGGAAAAGGTAATCTCATCCTCGCGGTAGCTTCCCTGCAAAACAGCCTTAGTGGAAGGTGCCCGTCGGAATTGACGGCCTTCATTCAGCACATCAGCTCCAAAGCGGAAACGTGCATGAAAATTCTCAGTGAAATCGTAATCCACCTTGAAGTTACCAATCAGTCGGTTGCTCTGGAAGGAATTGGTATTCTCGTTTGCCACAAACCAGGGGTTATTCACCCACAGATCCTCCACGTAACGTTGCTGAACGCCTTCGAGACCTGGCTCCCAGTAATCACGCAGATCATCAATCTCTACCTGCCGGGGGTACCAAAGCCATCCATACATGACTGAAGAAGATTCGTCATATCCGGCATTCGGGATATTGTCAGAAGCGGAGTTGACGAACATCGCATTGGTGCGCACACGCAGGCGATCGTTGAGCATCCGCTTACCAAAGCTGGTGTAAACGGTGTTACGGGTAAGTCCAGTGTTGGGTACAATGCCCTGATTATCCAGACGGGTAAACGAAAGACGGCTATCGCCATCGGCACTGGCATTGGTGAGCGCAACATTGTTGATGCTCGTGATACCAGTGTTGAAGAAATTGCGAATGTTGTTCGGAGCCCGAGTAAAAGGAGCAGGCTCTCCGTTGGAGTTGAACTGAATGACATTTTGCCCATCCATACGGGGGCCCCAGTTCTCGCCATAGGCTTCATAATACTCGGCAGATCCGATGTAGTTGGTGCCATCTTTGTAGGTGTATTTTCCACCCCCACCAAATCCATACTCGTTTTGATAATCTGGAAGCTTGAGGATGGTTTCAAAGGTGGTAGAGGAATTCAGTTCGAGGCCCCAGCCCTGGGATTCGGCACCAGTTTTGGTTTCCACGAGAATCACACCATTAGCAGCACGAGAACCATACAGCGCAGAGGCAGCTGGTCCTTTTAGGACGTTGATAGAGGCAATGTCATCGGGGTTGATGATCTGAGCAGCATTTCCGAAGTCGATGGTCGTGGAGCCATTCAGCCCATCATCGAAACTGAACAAATCATTGGTTACGGGCATACCGTTGACCACAAAAAGGGGCTGGTTATTGCCCAAGAGCGATGCCGCACCACGAATATTTACACTGGCGGAAGCAGTTGGCCCGGAAGCACCTCCTGTGATATACACCCCGGATACTTTTCCGGCCAGGGCATTGGTCACATTGGTTGGCTTGGCCAGCGACACATCGTCGCCGGATAACCGCTGCACAGAGTAGCCCAGCGCCTTTTCATCGCGCTCTACCCCGAGCGCCGTAATCACAACTTCATCTGCCTCAAGTGTTTCAGGCTTAAGAATGATGGCAAACTCTGTACCGGTCTTAACATTCACCTTTTTACTCACCATGCCCAGGTAGGAAACGGTGATGCTGGTGACATTTTCCGGAATGTTGAGCGTAAAAACCCCCTCATCATTGGTGAGGGCACCTCCGGGAGCACCATTGAGAATCACCCGTGCCCCGATCATCGGGGTCTCGTTAATGTCGGTTACCTTACCAGTAATCGTTTTGGACTGAGCCAGCAAATCACTCCCCAAAAGGAGCAAAAGCCCGGCCATGACGCTTCTGACCAATAAGGATGGTAATAAATGCTTCATGTAAAAATGATTAGATTGAAAAGCCGAATACATACACTGCGAAGAATCCGTTCTAAGCAGAAATTCACTACTCTTTTTCTGTGGTACCTGCGAAAAGGAAGTATTGTAAGAAACTATGAATCAACGTATTTGGCTTGAAATGGAACTTGCATAAATGCTCTGCAAAGGTAACGGCCCTTATCGCAAGTAGCAAGTATTTTCTATAGAAACAATTTAGTCAACAGAAGGTTATAATGACTATTTCATTAAATCACAAATATTTATACCTCATCGTCTAAAGCCAGATTATCCTTGATCGTCAGCAAGGGAGAAGCATCAATTTCGCCGATATTCAGCAACCCTGTCAACAAAGAAAGGCCCTCCCGGATTTTTTCCTGCTGCTCAACAGTGAGCTGCTCCATGCGCTCATCCAGTTTTACGTGAAACAGCTTGGGCGTCTGTTGAAGCAGGTCTGAACCGGCAGCGGTAAGGGTGACGGTGGTCACACGTTTATCTCCTTGTTTGGGCAGCCGCGCCACGAGATTTCGGGCTGCCAGGCGCTTCACAATACCGGTGATCGTGCTGGGGTTAAGGTTCAGTTCTCTGGACAATTCTGTCACAGTCGCCTGATAGCCAGAAGACTTTCTCAACTGCCGCAGCGTCAGCAATTGGGGAATGCTCACGCCAAATTCTTTCTGAATTCGTTTGGACTCGATATTCAGGGCACGAATGATCTTTCGAAGGCTGATTAGGATATCATCTGAAGTCATGACAGATCTGTTCAGCAGAAAATAATGGACCTATCACACAGGCTTCTTAACATAGCGAAAAACCCAATAATTATTCGGAAAAAAGAATCTCAGGTAGTCCTTTTCTGATTAATCACCCTGAGAAGCTTTTCCAGAACCCAGGCTGGCCATCAGTTCCTGCCATTTTTCCGGCGTTTCTACCCAAAAGGTCTGGAGCCCCAACTTGTCGGCAGCTTCAATATTGACATAGGAATCATCCACAAACAGGGTTTCTCCGGCCTTCCAGTTCATCTGCTCCAATGCTTGAAGATAAATCTGTGGATCGGGCTTTCTCAGCCCCATCTCGAAGGAAAAAAACAGATGATCCATATGGCGAAACATGGGTTCGCATTGCTCCCAGTAGTGATCCCGGTGATAACGGCTCGTGTTACTCAGCAGGGCGATGTTGCAGGCACGGGCCAGGTATTCGATATCCTTAGCCCGGCCGGGAAACACGCCGATCAGCAACTCAAGCCAGATATGCTTCACCGCATCAAGGTCAGCATTCAGTTGGTAAGCCTCTGTGAGGCCCTGCGCAAACTCGTCTATCTCAATCTGGCCTCGGTCTAGCTGTGAAAAAAACTTGTGCTGAGAGGCTTTGCCATAGTCGATATCTGGTGTGCCAGGTTTGCGGAGCCTATCATAGGCTTGCACAGTTTTGCCAATGTCTATATCGTACAGTACACCGCCAAGGTCAAGGAGAAGGTTACGGACAGAAGCAATCATGAATTCGAATCGGAATCTGGGTTGGATGAAGGGGAAGAAGAAGTAGCTACTGATGGCTCTGGGTTGGCTGGTTCACCAGTCGCCATAGGCTCTGCAGGCACAGCCTCT
>CAZLKP010000030.1:0-20325 GCA_964560095.1 uncultured Bacteroidia bacterium | reverse complement strand
CGCCGTGGAGAATCCAAGATTGTACCCTACCTGAAAGAAGGGGCCAGTGTGACCACAACCCGTGCTCACGTCCATTATGTGATCACTGAGTTTGGCGTGGCAAATCTGTACGGAAAAAACCTGCGCCAGAGAGCCAAGGCCCTGATTGAAATTGCCCATCCTGATCATAGAGAGGATCTCGACAAGGCTGCATTCGAACGATTCAAGCGAATGTAATCTCCAGGATCTCAGGTCCAAGAAAAAGCTCCACTTGCTGTGCATAGCAGGTTGAGCTTTTCTTTTTCGATGAGGTCAACCATCAGCTTACAGAGAGCAGCACCCCCACGTAGTGACAAATGGCACCTCCCAGGACAAAGATATGCCAGATGGCATGGTTATATGGGACTTTCTCCCATAAATAAAACAGAACGCCAAGTGTGTATAACCCGCCTCCAACGACAACGAGCGTCAGACAACCGGTCGTTAGGCTTCCAAAAAATTCATTTGGGACAAATAACACAGCCCAGCCCATCACCAAATACATAATGGTGGAAACCAGGTTCCATTTGCCTGTCGCAAACAACTTGAAAACAATCCCGATGATCGCCGCCCCCCATAACACAGACAATACCGTAATCCCTGTAGTGTTGAACATAAAGACCAACAAGAAAGGCGTATAGGTACCGGCAATCAGGAAATAAATACTGATATGATCCAACACCCTGAGCGCCTGCTTGATTCGCGGATGGTGAATGGCATGATACAGCGTTGAAAAAGTAAACACCATCAAAAAGCTGAAGCCAAAAATACCTGCACCGACCAGGCCGGGAATATCTCCGTTCTTGGCAGCAAGAGCGATAGGAATGGGCAAAGCCACAATGCCGAAGATCAGGCCTAGCCCATGAGAGAGACTGTTGGCAAACTCTTCTTTGAGTGAGAGCGCGACTGGGTTAGCAGACATGTTGTGATTGGATAATCTGGTAGGAAAAGCCTTCTGCTGTCATACGAAAGCGGGGCAGAGAAGATTGCAGGATCTTCAAAAAGATCAATTGCATCCACAACCCCCACCACTTTTCCCTCCGTTGGCGCCGGAAACACCTTCGCGATAGGTGTGCATTTCCTGTTCAAAGTGTTCCACCTCACGGCTGCTGAGTTTCATATCGGGATCTTCCAGGTACATTCGCTGGTAAGCCGGTACAGAGACACAGCTCTGCCCAATCGCGGAAAGCAACAAAGAGATCATGATAGCAATACCTGTCTTTCGGATTTTCATGGCTCAACTTCTACATCGTATGTGCCCTGATAGGCATTCCAGGTGAGTTTGACTCGCTTTTGTTGTCGAAGATAGCGATGGCTTAGGATGAGGACAATGATCTCATTTTCCCGAAGACGATCTATTCTGGACAGATAAAAATCAGGAAATGAGAATTCTCCAATCCGAAAACCAGTTTCCGGCCCCTCACTCTGAAACCACTCGGCCGCCGTTCTCAGTCCTTCACCGGTGGTCCGAATCAACTTCATCGTTTCGTGCAGACAAATTCCGCATTCTCCCCATCCATAAGGGTGATGAGGTTCATTTCCCCGCACAAATACGCCAGTGGACCCATCCGGAAGCCTGAAGACGTCAACTTTGGGAATGCCTCCTGGCTCTGACAGAATATTCCTGGCCCGGCTCGTCACAAACAACTCCTCGTCGATGAGGAAAAAATCCTGCTCATCCTCCGGAACATTAATCGCTGCCCTGCCTACTGTGAGCCGCTGAACTGGAAACCCCTGGTCGGCATAATCATCGTATTGGACATCCAACTGGGTAAAGCGAATTTCTGACCACTGTCCAGAAACCATGTTCTGCTTCCACATCAAAGGGCCGGCATATGCTTCCACTGCACGCCATCCTGAACGGGAGTAGAACAAACTGGGATGCCATTTAATCGCATCAAAGAAAGCAGCAGGGATTGAAGGCGACCGCACCATCAGTGGCTGGCGCAATGAAACAGATTGAAGACTGCCCAGCGTTCCTGCGTCATAATCCTTCTGCGAAAATGCTGTCAACCGGGCTTGTTGGCCCATAGCATCTGTGTCTCCAATACCAATCATCAGATTTATGCGACTCATCCCGGGCAATCGGGCAAATCCAAAAGATTCAACCGGAATGGAGGCAGAGATTCTGTATCCCCGGCCATATTCAAGCGTATCCACATCATACTGAATGGGCGAAATCACATCGCCCATTTCCAGACCAAAAGCCATTTCCAGATAAGAATATGACTCTCTGTCCAGAAGCTGAGGCCTTCGCTCATCTACAAAAAATGCCAGACGCACCAAGCCATAAGGAACACGCATACGTCGCAAATCCCCAGAACCTGGGACATCAAGCGAATCCCTGATCACATCAGATTCACTTGGATAACCAACCGAGCGAACCCATTCCCCTGGCGACCGTGAACCCTCTGAGGAAGGGGCAAACATCCTGACAGAAAGCGCATCTTCCCCTGCACCACGACGGGCAATACGTCCAAAACTTCCCAGATATGATGGGTGAGCATGGAAGGGGAAGTTGGCGGGAAAAGCCGTTTTGTCAAGCCCCAACCAAACCTGGATGTGATCTGAAAAAGCTGGCGAATTCTCACAATGAATATCAGCATCCCTGACTTCCACAATCAAAGACAATCTATCTCGGTCAGAAAGAACCCAGGCGCGGGACTCTGACAAGGCTATCTCACCCTGATCTGAATTCTCGACAAGATAAAAACGGGAGAAAACAGCATCCGGCTCAGGCGTTTGACTGAGGATAGAGGATAGCAGAAACAGAGGAAAAACCAGCAACAAGTATCGGCGATACATCATGGAGCAAGGAATAGATGAGTGCGCCAGGACAGAGTGAACTATCGTAAATCCATCAGATTCACAACAATTCCTTCTACCCCTAGTGAAGAATACGTCTGCAGGACGGATTTGGCTTCCTGCCGACTGTCATAGGGTCCAATAAGGATTCGAAAAACGGGTTGGTCATTTTTCAAAGCACTGTGCAAAATGGTATTCTGAATGCCTTTTTGACTGAGCTGATCCATGGCCTCCATCAAGCGATAAAAATTGAAAAAGGCACCTACCTGGATAGCGAACCCTTCCACATCACGTTTGTATGCCACAAACTGAAAAAACTCCGGGGTATATTTTTCCGCTTCGGACATGGACTGCGTCGTCGGAGTGGCAGGCGCTTCGACACCATTCGAGCCGACTACGACAGCCCCGGACTCACTGACGGGTTGTCCGCCAAAATTACGCAGAGGCAGGTCGCCCAGGTCGCGATTTTCGGTATTGTAATTGGTTGTCGGCCTACCGGAAGGTGTCGTTTGGGGCTGTGGTGTAGAGGAAGGTGGTGAAGCAGAGGCATTTGCCGGACCAGCTGACTGGCCTTGCACCACCTCAATTCTAACCTGGGATTCGCCTGTGCGAATCAGATCCAATTGCTCGGCAGCAGCCCTTGACACGTCGATAATTCGTCCTTCAGAAAAGGGGCCGCGGTCATTCACTTTTACCACCACGGAGCGACCGTTGTCCAGCCGTGTCACCCGGACCATAGTTCCGAAGGCCAATTGCCGGTGAGCAGCGGTGAATTTATACTTGTCATACAGCTCACCACTGGCTGTGGGGCGACCGTGATACTTATCAGCATAGTAGGTGCCTAGCCCAACCTGTGGCGACTGAGCCTCCAACCCAGCGGGAAGGGAAAGCAGGCAGGAAGTGGTGAGAACGAAAGTGATTGTCTGGAAGAACTTCATGGAATGGGTTTGGTTGGTTTCATTTTCCAAATTACGAAAAAACCCTACACACAGATATATTCCGCGCCATTTCTTTTAGGATGTTTTCTCCACAGCAAGCCTTTGGGCCAAAATTTTTGGTACCTTTGACCTATGGCAGATAACAAAATTGTTATGTACACCGATGGTGCTGCTTTGGGAAATCCCGGACCTGGAGGATACGGCGCTATTTTAATCTGGGGAGGCTACGAAAAGGAATTTGCTGAAGGTTTCAGGAAAACGACCAACAACCGGATGGAACTTCTGGCAGTTATTGTTGGGTTAGAAGCGCTAAAGCGATCTGGTATGGAAGTACACATTTATTCCGACAGCAAATATGTTCAGCAGGCTGTTAGCCAAGGCTGGGTTTATAGTTGGCAGAAAAAAGGCTTTAAAGGCAAGAAAAATGCCGACCTCTGGAAGCGCTATCTCGCGGTCGCAGCCAATCACCAGGTCCATATTCACTGGGTAAAGGGCCACGCAGGTAATGAGAGGAATGAGCGCTGCGATCAACTCGCCAGTACTGAGGCTGCCAGCTACCCCACAGGTATTGATCTTGCCTATGAACAGGCAAAAGCCTGATATGGGGGGATATTCACCTACGCAGTTGTTGTTATTCTAGGCACTATTGGGAAAACTTCCTTCACTCGTCAATGTTGGGTTTCTAAGTCAGCCAAGCGTTTGAGAGTTATGTTCCTGAATGATGCGCCTTCGGAGCAAATTGGGCTTCATCCGATTTCCTCAAAATCCCGGCTGGACGAGATTCCCCGAAAATCTTCCTGGCCAAACGCAGATCCCGATTCATCGGAGAACCCCAAAATCCTTCCGATGACGAACAAACACCATGTTTCAAACAATACCCAGTGAATCCAAACCGGTAAATCCATGCACCCTATGCGTCAAGTCCTGTTTTGTCTGCTGTTATCTGTTCCGTTTACCTTGTCGGCCCAACTAGGACTATCGCTGGTTGGCTCCAAAGATTACACACCTAAGCTCAATGATATCTGGGGATATGTGGATGGCAGTGGTACAGAATATGCCCTCGTAGGCCTGACAAATGGCGTGTCCATCGTTAGCCTCGCCGATCCCGCCTCACCACATGAAATCCATTTTATCCCAGGGGCAGTCTCCGTCTGGCGGGATCTCAAAACCTATGGGAACTTTGCCTATGTCTCCAACGAAAACGGAAATGGTACCCTAATCATCGACCTCTCCGGATTGCCAGATGAAATCGTGTACAAAGACACCGTGATGAATGGGATCACTCGGGCCCACAATGTCTATGTGGATCAGGATCAGCTATATCAGATTGGAACCAATAATTACAACGGAGGTATTGTGCGGTTTTCCCTTGCCGATCCCTGGAACCCAACCTTTGTAGCTGCCTATACCGATCGATATGTTCATGATGCCTACGTGAGAGATGACACGGCTTATGCCGGAGAAATCAGCAACGGATTCCTCACCATCATAGACTGGAGCCAGCCCAATATCCCTACTGTGCTCAGCACGACATCCTACCTCAACTCTTTCACCCATAACACCTGGCTCAGTGATGATGGCAATACCTGCTTCACTACCGATGAAATTGCGGGAGGATTTATTTATTCATGGGATGTCAGCAACCCTTTCAATCCAGTTCAGCTGGACGAAATACGCTCCAGCCTAAGTGAGGGGCGGGCCATTCCCCATAATGTGCATGTGAAGAACAATTTTCTCATCACCTCCTACTATCGTGACGGACTTCACATTACAGACGCCTCAAGGCCTCACAATCTGGTTGAAGTCGGGTACTACGACACGAGTCCAATGGAAAATGACGGATTTAACGGCGCATGGGGAGCCTATCCCTTTTTGCCATCCGGGCTGATTCTCGTCAGCGATATTGAAAACGGCCTGTTTATTTTTCAGCCATCCTACACCCGGGGTTGCTACCTGGAGGGCAAAATCAGGGATGCTGTGACCCAGGCAGTGCTGGCCAACGTACATGTAGAGTTTCTTCGCACAAAGGATACTACCAATAGCCTGACGAATGGTGATTACGCTATCGGAACAGCACTTTCAGGAACCTACGAGGTAGCATTTTTTCAATATGGCTACCTCCCTGATACCATGATGGTCACTCTCAATCATGGTGTGGTCGAAGATCTGGATGTGAACCTGGTCCCAGTCGGCAGGGTGCCGCTTTCTGTCGTGGTCAAAGATGCACAAACCCTGCAACCGGTGGCCGGTGCCACGGTACGACTGACGGCCAACACAGAGCAGGAATCTTTTGAGTATAAGACCATCAGCAATGGGTTTAGCGGCGACAATTACTTTGTGATCAACGATTATATCCTTCGGGTAGGGAAGTGGGGGTACCGGTATGCAGAACAAACAGAATTGATCGATTCGACCAATTATCAGATTGAGGTATTTCTGGAACCTGGCTATGAAGACGGGTTCGGCCTGGATCTTGGGTGGACGGTGATTTCAACTGCTGAACGGGGCATCTGGCAACGGGCAGAACCCAGAGGAACATATCGGGAAAACGGCGACATCTATCAGCCTGAATATGACCTCCCTTTCGATATCGGGGATAAAGCCTACGTTACGGGCAACTATGGAACCGAGCCCTTTGGCGATGATGTGGACAATGGGTACACCATGCTGATCTCCCCTCCCATGGATCTGAGCAACTACAATGAGCCTGTCATTGAATATTTCTGGTGGTTTCTGAATTGGTCGCTAAAGTGGGGCGGAACACCTGGCAATGATTTTCTGGAAGTTTCTATTACCGACGGCATCGACGCCTTTGCCATTAAAACCTATATAGGGCCCTTAGATACCCTATGGAGACATGAGTCTTCCTTCTATTTTATGAAGTACTTTCAAAATCTTAACCGGGACTTCCAGATCATTTTTTATACCCAAGACTTTGAAACCGGCAATCAAGACGCTGTAGAGGCTGCCATAGATGGATTCAGGGTCATGGAATCGGCTCCGACAAGCCTTGAGCCATCATCAGTGATGCAGGCTGATCTAGTGGCCAGAATGCTGGCAGGGAATATTCTTCACGCGGAGTGGAAGCAATGTCCACCAGGAACCATATTACACCTGACAGACCTAAGCGGACGGTTAATTATGACCACGCCCCTACGCTCCCCGGATGGTTCATGCCGACATCACCTGGACCTAAGTCCGGGTATATATATCCTGCGGCTTTCCTATCAGGAGCAGACATTTCTGACCCGAAAAATCATTGCGTGGGAATAACCCCATGCCAGATAGCAGAATTAATTTGGCTTTCAGGGAATTATGGCACGAAAAATCTTTTGTGCTCATTATTTTTCTCTACCTTTGTCTTACGAAATGAATGTTATCTCATAGTCGAAATAGTTTCCGGTGCGGTTCCGTCCATTCAATTGTCTATCTCTGGCTCTGATTTTCTTTTTCTCCTGCAGCCAGCCCCAGCCAAGCAACAAACTGGCTCATCAGATACCGCTGTCCATTCCCCAAATCAAACGCATTTCTCAGGAGCAATATGGTATCCAAGTTGGATCTCATGAGGTCCTACAAGATTCCTTTCCGAAAGACCAATTACTGATTGACCTGTTGCGATCTTATGGCGTTGCCGGAGATCTGATTGATACCATTGATCATCAGTCCGGAGAGGCATTCGACGTCCGAAATATGCGAGCTGGTCAGCCATACACTATTTTGAAAAATGTGGAATCACAGGAGGTGGACTTTTTCATTTATGAAGAAACAGGGGAAAATTTCGTGGTGATAGATCTTCGCCAGGGCGTTCAGATAACTCGTGGGAGCCAGCCTGTCCAGACAGAAGTCAGAAGCCTGTATCTTCCGATTTCTACTACGTTATATGACGCAGTGGAAGGCAGCAACACAGACGTAGCCCTGGTCAAGTCTCTGGAACGAATTTTTGCCTGGCAGGTGGACTTCTTCCGTCTGGATGCGGGGGATTATTGCCAGGTCTTGTTTGAGGAGCGATACGTGGATGGCACCTTCATCGGCATCGGGAATGTGCTGGCCAGCCGGTTCCATCATGATGGGAATGATTCTTATGCCTTTTATCACGAATCCGACTCGGCTGCCCATTATTATGATCAACATGGGACTTTGGTACGGAAGGCGTTTCTGGCGGCGCCAATTGCCGGCGACATGAGCAGCCCTGTAAACTTTCCCTCTACCTTTCATCGCGGGTCCAAAGAATATGTGTTCTACTCCGACCCGAAAGCGGCTGTTTTAGCAGTCGGTAGCGGGAAGATCGTCTCTATCAAACATCGTCGCGACGGTATCGCCATCTTCTTCCAACACAGTGCTGTATACTCTTCTGAGTACCTTTATCTCTCTGCTCTGGCAACCGGCGTCGGCAAATCCAGCAAAATCATGCAGGGAGACACGATAGGCTTCGTTGGCGCCTCTGTTGGTCAGCGCCAAACGCCTGGGGTTGGCCTCAGATACTGGTCTCACGGCAAGCCCGTGCCTCGTCCTACCGTTCAGTATGACGAAGAGTCCATCAACACAGATCTCTCTGATGACGATGCCTTTATGCGGAAAATCCGCAACTGGAGAAAAAAGCTCACAGCGATTTATCCCCCTTCGATCTAAAGAGGTATTGTCAATTGCGAAATACCCCGTTCCCGGCATGTAAATTGCCGTGCTATTACGAGAACAGACCATTAAGTCTGACATTCTATCCCATTTTGGTAGAATTTTTCGCTTTTCACATAATATCTAATTCGAACGTTTCTTAGTTTTTTTGTCACCCATTGTCCCTAACCAAAGAGGTATGAAGTCGCTGTCTTTCACACTCGTCCTCTTGCTTGCCCTTTCATCATCTCTGGCCCAGAACAATTTTTTTCTCCCTTTCGGCCAATCCACGGAAGAGGTTAAATCATTCCTCTATTCCCGCGACTACGTGCAAACAGTCGAAGAGGATATCGACCTACAAAGTCTCAGGGTTCAGCTTGACGACCAAAAGCAGGTCGAATATGCCTTTGACGAGCGAGGTGTTCTCTATGCCACTACGATCACCCGGCAGTACAACCGGAGAAAGGATGCCAAATCTATTGAAGAGGAAGTCCTTGAGTATATGGAGGTTGTGAGCGAGGGGCAGGTCACCAAAAAGTCGGAAGGGGCGCTTACCTGTCACACTGCTGTAGCAGATACCAGGGTGATGAAGCTTTTTGTTTTTGAACACCAAGATGGCCGCACACTCACCCTGACCTCTTTGTCTAGGCTGCATGGACCTCCACTTGCGGATGAGGATTTGTATTACGAAAACGACATCCTGAACCGACAGTTTATTTCCAACTAAGGCTGATTCAACGCCTACACCGGGTCCAATCCTTCGGCATCAAAAGCCATGTAGAGCTTGGTGCGATACATGTCTTTCCCCGGAGAAAGCTGAAACCCAGTGTGAGGGAAAGATATGAAGTCTTCCCTGCTTTTCTGAAGATCTCTTCTGGCTTCGTAGTCGAGCGATTCAGACATCAGGCCATAAAATGTTTGGGATTGAAAATAGGTGAAGATGTTCGACCGGCCATCAAATTCTGACATAAACGGTCGGAAGCCCTCCTGATTTACCAGCGTCTCCCCTTGTAAATACCTATCAATCAAAAACTGCAGAGAGGTGGTATCATTGCTGAACACAACGTAGTCATCTACATAGGTATAGTGGGGATTTTCGATATTGCTGAATAGCTTTTGGAAAAACAGCTTGAAGAATCCTTTCAATTCCAGGTACCGGATAGGAAATCCACGATAATCCTTTTCCTCAAACCGAACCATGGTCCTTCCAATCTGCCTGGAAACGCGATCGAGATGGGATTTGACCTCCTCATAATCATCAAAATGAAGTAAAGCATAGTACGAGTAGGGGGCTACTGCTCCTGCCGGAACGACAGCCGTCACGACTTCCTCGGTCATCCAGCCCAGGAGTTCTTCCTCTATGTCGATCTTCAGTATTCTTTCCAGTTGCCTCGTTCTCTTCATCAATTCCTCGTAATCTTCCGGTGAGTCTGTTTCGGTCTGCTGCAGCAATTGCCGGTAAAGCTGGAGAAAATCACCAAAGCCAAGACTGGTAAACATCGCTGTATTCCCAGGCAGAACCTCAGGAGCAAGAATTTTGCCTTTTCCTGCATTGTCAAAAACCGTCAGATAAGACGGGATAGAATCATTCTGGCGAACATATCCATCCATCTCCACAAATTCATCTTCCACCCGGAGATCCCAGACAGAATAGGTAAGAATGCGATCCAACCCCTCCAGCATCTCAATGGGTTCACTCGTGTAGGCTCCCATCAGTTGATTCAGTGTCGAATAGTTGAGATATACCGAATACAAATCAGACGCATCAGCTTCATCATGTACGGCAATAAAATCTGCGTCCAGCGTGATAGCTGGCTGGCCGCTTTGACGGATGCCCTCCCTCAGCAATTCCCCGTCGTAAGAAAACAGCATCACATTCCCAATGAAAGACAGATACAAGTTCTCATCATAGGCCGGATCATAAAGACGATAGACAGTGTTGTTGATGTACTGTTCTGTTTCGACCTGGTACTCAAAGGACTCTAGGATTTCGGTAATCAGGGGCTTGATTTTGGCGGCTTTTCGTCCCTTCCCCAGCAAATCGACCATGATGAGGAATTCATAGTCTTCCTGCGAAATCATATGAGCCGAAATCACCAGATCCCCGAGCCGAACCAAATCGACAATGGTCTGATTGGAGCTGAGCAACGAGTCGAGGTAGTCGGCACTCTCGGTGATATCAGCAAAAAACTCATTGGTTTTGAGGCCTTTCCAAACCTGAGACGAGCTGAGGACTTGCCAGTCTTTGATCGGCTCATCGGATTCGACCAGATAGACGAAATCTGCCGGAACAAAGGTGAGCATATCGTAGTGCTCCTCCTCTACCTCGATGAAAAAGTACCCTGCTACGGCTACAATGGCGAGCAGGATCAGAAACAACAAAAATCGAAGGGCTTTTTTCATGTGATGAAGTCATTCAGACACTCAGGAAGTGACAGAACTCCTGGGTGGGTTCACAACAGCCGTAGGAAGACGCCTGCCTGAGCGGAAGTTAAAAATCTGGGAAGACATCCAGCCCCATTTGTTTAACCGATAGGTGAGCGAAACCCTGAGCACGCCCAGTCCATACTTCATAGATCGCCGGAAATTGATCGAAGAAGCTTCCGGGAAGTACTTGGTCGGACAAGTCACTTCTCCGATGGTGTATCCCTGAAAGGCGATCTGGGCCAGCATTTCGTTATCAAATACAAAATCGTCGCTATTCTCTTCAAGGGGCAGGGTTTCTAGAATTTCACGGGAAAAGGCCCGGTAGCCGGTATGGTATTCCGCCAGTTTCTGCCCCATCAGCACATTCTGAAAAAAGGTGAGAAAACGATTGGCGATATACTTGTAGATCGGCATACCTCCCTTCAGGGCACCCTTTCCCAAAATCCGCGACCCGAGCATCACCGGAAATAAATCATAGGCGATTGGAAACACCATGGCCTCAAGGAGCCGGGGAGTGTACTGATAGTCTGGGTGAAGCATCACAACAATGTCGGCACTGATTTTCAACGCCTCCTGATAGCAGGTTTTTTGGTTGCCTCCATATCCCCGATTTTCAGGATGCTGTATCACGTGCTGAATGCCCAATTCCCGGGCCCTGTCCACGGTATTGTCATTACTCACATCGTCCACCAGAATGACCTCATCCACCAGGTCGAATGGAATCTCATTAAAGGTTGCTTCCAGTGTAGGTGCCGCATTGAAGGCAGGCATTACCACCACCACTTTTTTGTTTCTGACCATGAATGTCCAGTGTTGTATCCGAAAGTTACAACAAGAACCGGGAAGGTGCAGGGTTCGGAAAAAATTACTGACTTTTTCCTCCGCCAAAAGTTTTCCAGATTACCTGTATGATTCGACCCAAAGAAATAGGCATACTGTTAGTCCTGTGGTTGCCGGGGATTCTGGCGGCCAATACACCGGGTGGCCTGCAATGGTACTATTTCAGTCCCCGGCAGATGGCCATGGGATTTACGGGCATTGCCCTCAACAATGATCCCGCTACGGCATCCATGAACCCGGGAGGCATTGTTTTCTCCAGAATGTCGGGGGTGCAGGTAGGCAGTTCTCTGATCAGGCCTGCAACAACCTATCTGGAAACAGCTCCAGGCGTTTATCTGGACACAACTCTCATCCCAGACCTGACGCCATTGCTGATGAATGCCGTCATTCACACAGAGCCGGATCAGCCTTCGAATCTTTCCTTTGGCGTCGCTGTGAATCAACCATTCGGGGTCTCAGTCACCTGGCCCGATTTGTGGAAAGGAAAATTCATTTCTCAGGAATTTAGCCTCAACACCTATTTTGTTCATCTGGCCATGTCTGTCAGACTCGGTGATAAGGTGGGGCTTGGCGTGGGAGGCTCATACGGGGGTCTGACGCTGCTCAGCCGGAAAGCAATCAGAGATACTGATGGCCTTAACCTGGACATCGGGTCAGTCGCCCTGAGCGGATCAGACCTCACATGGGGGATCTTCACTGGAATTTACGTTCAGGTCAATGAACAGCTCTCACTGAGTGCCTGCCTCAGATCGCCAATGCGGATCAACATTCAGCAGGGACTGGCAGATTTTTCAGTCCCCGCATCCCTGGAACCCGCTTATCCTGACCAGCCTTTTCAGACTGATTTCTGGCTCCCCCCAACTCTGGATCTAGGCTTGAGGTTTGCCCCTGAATCCCGCCTTGCGATCTATGGGGCTATCAATCTGACTGCCTGGCAAATCATGGATTCATTGCTGTTTACCCTGGAAGATCCCATACCATCACTGGTTCAGTATCCGGCGTTTAGTCATCGACAGGCGCTGTCACTCAGAATGGGGACGGAAGTATCTCTCACTGAGTTCCTATCCGTTCGGGCTGGAGTCTATCTGGAAAACACCCCCGTGCCGGAAGAGCATCTGTCTCCGCAAATCCCTGATGCTGC
Source organism: uncultured Bacteroidia bacterium (assembly GCA_964560095.1). Classification (GTDB taxonomy): domain Bacteria; phylum Bacteroidota; class Bacteroidia; order J057; family J057; genus JANQTF01. Next base: position 7,545 of record CAZLKP010000030.1, on the reverse strand, counting down.
GAGTATCGGATTCACTACAGGCCTGGGTCTGAGGATTTTGGGAAAGCTTCAAATGGATCTAGCCTATCAATTTGCCTTTACCGGAGAGCGCTCCGGAATTCTTGAAGTGGCCAAATTTGGTGGCACATACGAATCCCTCGAACACGGTCTTAGCTTGGGACTCAGCTATTTGTGGTAAAAGTTTGCATGGAGGTCAACGATTGCTTCGTTTTTTTCGATATAAAGTTAAATCTTCACACCCTTGCTGTCTGGATTATCCTCGGGACCTGGTTTTTACCTGATAGGTCATCTTAGCCATCATTAGCTTCTTTAGCTTCAGTTTCTGCAACCAGATTGATTCCATTACAGGCAAACCTATGAGACAACTGTACCTGCTGAGCCTTGTCATTCTTGTTGCGCTGAACGGATGCCGACCTTCTCTCCGTATTCCGGAACCGGATCCAGGGATATTGCAATTGGACCGGTTTATGGCCCTGGGCGATGGCTATACAGCGGGCCTGAGCAATGCCGAACCCCGGGATTCCAGTTTTCAATGGACTGGCTGGCATGCTGAAGCTCAGAAGCACAGCTTTCCCCAGCTCATGGCTACGCAGTTTCATATCGAAGAGGATTATTCGTTTTTTCAACCTCTTCTGTCAAAAAACGGATCTGGATATCGCTACATTGAGTCCATGATTGAGCCGATCTGCAGCCTGGAGCCATCCAGACCAGTGATTCGTTTTGCACCGGCAGATCCGGACTGGTCAGAGACTCCCACTAATGGAGCCATACACAACCTTGGCCTTCCTGGACTTCAGGCAGATCAGTTGACCCAGCCACTGGGACCCGGAATCAACCCAGCCTGGCCCGTGATCGGCGGTCTCAACAGTCAGTCGTATCTGGGATTAGCCCAAAGTCGAGAGCCGGGATTTTTCTCCATTTTCCTAGGCTTGCAACAGTTTGTACAATTTGCCCTGGAAGGCGGAGAAGGCACCCCTCTACCCGATTCGGAGCGGTTCATCAGTCAGTTGGCCTCTCTGATTGACATTTGTACTGCAACGCCCGGTTCACAGGGACTGGTTGCAAATCTCCCTGATCCGGGCAACTTCCCATACTTCCAGCATGTAGGAAACCAGTTTATCAACATTGAAAACTGCTCCGGAACTTATCAGGCCCTGTACATAACAACCACAGATGGTAAGGTCCAGCGTGCACGCGGATCAGATCGGGTCCTTCTTTCCGCTGAGCCTTTCATTGGGACTGATTATAATGGAGCTACAGGTCCTTTTGGCCTTTCCCCATCAAACCCCATTCCCTCCGATTGGGTTCTGGATGAAGAAGAGCATGCACATTTACGGGAAAGTATCATCGGAGTCAACAAAAAAATTGATTCTCTCGTTGAGCAAAGCAACACCACTTTGGGAGGTGAGCGCATCGCGACCGTGAACCTCTTTGCTGAATTTGAAGCATTGGAAGAAGATCTGCTGGAAAACGGCCTTGTGGTTAACAACGACTACCTTTCGGGAGGGATCTTTTCCCTAGACGGGATCTATTTCACTCCCCGGGGGAATGCTTGGCTGGCCAACCTGTTTATCGATACCATCAATCGAGTATCAGCTTATGGGGCGAGTATTCCTCCCATTGATATCAATGCCTATCCGGGGGTCAAGTATCCCTGAACCGCTTCATCATCGCTACCACCTGGGGAATCAGCAAATGAGCACCATCATTGATGATCAACCAGTCTGAGCGTCTAATCTTTTTCCACTCCGGCCATTGATTGTTCATCCGGTTGGTAACCGCTTGCCGGTTTGTCTGGTCTCGAGCTATCACCCGTTGAATCCTGACCTCCATGGGAGCGTACACCGTCACAATCTGGTCACAGGCTAAGGCGGCACCCGATTCGAACAGGATGGCAGCTTCTTTGCCTACCATTTTTACGCCTTCACGCTGGAGGTTAGCCACCCAATCGACAAAATCTTTGCCAGTGGCAGGGTGTACAATTCCATTTAGTTTCTGGAGCAGGGATTGATTCTGAAATACCTGAGCGGACATAAACGACCGGTTGAGCGATCCGTCTTCCAGATAGGCCTCAGAGCCGAACAAATCCCGAATCTGCCCTACAACCTGCTCATCAGAGACCATCAACTGCTTTGCACGACGGTCAGAGTCGTATATAGGCACAGCAAAATGTCCCAATATCTCAGATACCAGGCTTTTCCCAGAACCCATACCGCCAGTAATTCCCAAAATCATATGGGTCAATTGAGTTTGTTTCGGCTTCGAATAATCGTGAATCGTACATGCGATGGCTCGATCATGATGACCTCGGCCAGGGAAGAGAGAAACTGATCAGAAGGAGAAAATTCTCCATCATCATCGTTGATAAGGGTGGCAAACGGGATATCCAGGGAATCAAATCCCAGTCCACCAGCCGCCTCCAGGCTATCAGCAACTCCTTCCGGGAGGGTACACCAAAAACTGACCTCAGGATGAGAAAAGCGCACACGGGTATTAACAGGAAGGTCTTTGACGTGCAAAGGGAACCTGTACTGTCGCTCTGTGTAAGGCACAGGATAGACGAAAACACCAACATTTTTGGGGGTTGTGATGATGCCGCCCGTTGTATCCAGGAGCAGAATCACTTCTTTAGCCTCTCTGAGCCGATCCGTTTGGCCGGGCAGCGTTCTCCACTCCTCAATGGTGTCAAGCATGCGTTTTCTACCAACCAGCCAAATAGAGTCCTGAGAGAGAACAGGTTCATTGGCAAACTGATAGAGAGGTTCCAGATTCAGCCTTGTAGCCAACCTCAGAGGAACTTTCTTCCGATCTTTCAGCACGAAGTCCACCGAAATGCGCGATGGCGACATACCGACGATCTTCACCTGATTAGAGAAGCAGTCATCAAGTAGTTCGGAATGATCTTCGAGGGCAATTTGCTGAATTTCCAGCATTTCATTATCAAACGGGATCAGAAGGGTATCCTTTCGAAATTTCAGATGCTCAATGAGCAGGTCAAGTCCTGTTCCCCGAATTGTGAGACGGACGTGCTGCTTGCCAGGATGCGACGCAACGACGGTATTGTCTTCCCCGATCTCTACAGGTACCTCAATGTAGGACTCGTATTCCTGAGTGAGAGTGACAAACATCCACAGAATCACGGACAACAAAAAAGACACCAACAGAGTAAGCCCCTGGCGCCTGTCCTGAATGGTATGAACCAGAGAGCGACGGAGATACATATACACCTGTCGCCAACGCATATCATCTCATTATTCTGGTTAGCACATGTTTTCTGTTTTTCTGTCTTATTTGTTACTGGCAGTGTCTTTATCTTTCGCAGCAGGAGACGCCTTGAGAGCGGTTTTGTCAATTCTTAGTTTTGTATTCTGATCTACCTGAATGAGCGCAGAGTTATCTTCCAGGCTCACCACTGTGCCATAAATACCCCCAATAGTCATTACTTTATCTCCTTTTTCCAGGGCTTCGCGAAATACTTTTTCTTCTTTGGCACGCTTCTGCTGAGGGCGAATCATAAAGAAATAAAAGATGGCAATAATACCGGCAAAAAACACAAACTGCATGATTCCGGCGTTTGCGCCAGCCTCGGGGGAATCCTGTAGAAGCAGGTGGGTAAATTGAATCATAACAAGGTCAGATTTTCAAAAAAACAAAAGCGGACAAAAGGATGAAGGATGACCCTAGGTCCTTTTGTCCGCCTCAAATATAGAAAATGATCTCCGAAATCATGCGCCGGCTGATTTGACCTGGCCCTTGATCCGAAGAATTTTATTCACACCGTCAGAAAAATTGCCAGTAACTGTCACGGATTTGTTCTGAAATCCGGGTTTGCCGGAAGAATCAAATTCCACATCAATGTATCCTTTTTCACCGGGCCCAATTGCCTCTTTGGAATAGCGAGGCGTAGTACATCCACAGGATGCTTTAACACGGGTAAGCTTCAGTGGGTGCTCGCCCGTGTTGGTGAACACAAACTGATGTGAAACCTTGGTTCCTTCCGGAACCTCGCCAAAGTCAAACACCTCTCCTTCAAACTCTACAACCGTGGATTCCAGCGATTCCGCCTCGGCCTGGTACTTGGGCAATTGGGGCGTAGAAGAATTCCTTTCTGGCATCACTGGAGAATCGGCCCCCTGAGCAGCGGATGAGGAACTGGTTGGTGTAGCTGCCATGGCGGAATCAGCAGGTGTTGACTGATCCTGACAGGCAGAGAAAACGATCACCAGAGCGGACGCGACGAGCGGTAAAAGATAATGTTTCATGTAATTATGATTCCTTGGAACTCAATTCTTATTTTTGAAATGTGTACGCATTCAGTTGTAAAACGTTGTTTTTAACGTGAAAGGAAACCAAATGGTTTTGCAGGGGCAATAAGGCTGCATACTTTTACTGGAGATGCGAAACAACATGTTCGGCAAACGCAGAGGTACTTGCTTCCCCCCCCAGATCACGGGTAGCCTGTTCTTGGTGATGGAACGTTTCAAACAATGCATCCCGGATTCTGTCAGCCACCTGAATCTGCCCGAGATGCTGCAACATCATCAACGCTGACTGCAGGAGTGCAGATGGATTGGCCATATTTTTCCCGGCAATGTCTGGGGCACTGCCATGGACTGCTTCAAAGATGGCTATTTCTTCTCCAATGTTCGCTCCAGGCACCACCCCCAGACCACCAACCAAGCCAGCACATAAATCTGACAGGATATCTCCAAACAAATTCGTGGTTACTAGCACCTGATAGCGCTCCGGATACATCACCAACTGCATACACATATTATCTACGATTCGGTCTTCAACCTTGATGTCGGGATAATCTTCTGCTACCTCCAACCCTACCCTGAGAAACAAACCACTGGATTGTTTCATGATATTGGCCTTATGCACAATGGTGACTTTCTCGAGCTGATGCTTTCGTGCATACTCGAAAGCAGACCTGATGATTCGATCTGATCCTTTTCTTGATATTCTGGCGATCGCATCGACGATCTCATTCCGCTCATCAAAGATTTCAAATCCGGAATACATCCCTTCGGTGTTCTCTCGAAACAACACCAGATCCACATCCTAAAACCGGCTGTTCACGCCGGGAATACTCACAACGGGCCTGACGTTCTGGTATAAATCAAACATTTGCCGGAGTGCCACATTGATACTGCGAAATCCCTCGCCGATAGGCGTGGTCAAAGGCCCTTTGAGAGCAATTTTATGCTGCTTAATCGACTGGACCAGGCAATCCGGGATCAGTTCTCCGGACTCACGGAAGGCGGTAAGGCCAGCCTGTTGTTCGTCAAACTCCAAATCTGCGCCGGCGGCTTCCAGAATGTGCAGGACGGCATCTGTGATTTCGGGGCCGATTCCGTCACCCGAAATCAGTGTAATGGTGGGCATGTAGTCAATTGGATGTTTTTTCTTCTATCTCCTCTACCGGCTTCTTTTTCTTAGCCGCTGAGTGGTCAATCAGGCCACGTCCTTTCTTTTCGATCTTTCCGGAAGAAAGAAAATCGTTATATAGGCTATCCAGAATCCCATTGATGAATTTACTACTCTTCGGGGTAGAATAGGTTTTGGCGAGTTCGAGATATTCATTGATGGTGACCTTAATAGGAATTTCCTCAAAGTTGAGCATCTCACAAATGGCCATGTGCATGAGAATCCTGTCAAGACGGGCAATTCTTTCGAGCTCCCAGTTTTCGGCTTTTTTGATGATTAGCTCATCATACCATTGGGCATTTTTGATGGTTTCATGATAGAGGGCCACCAGAAGACGGGTATCGCCAGTGAGCTTTTTTTTCAGCTCTAGCTCAGAAACTTCTTTTTCGATGTCTTTGAGCAACAAATTAAAGACCGGCTCCGGAGCTTCTCCGGAGGTGATACAGGCGTAAACGGCCTGCATAACTTTTGCGCGGATTTGCCTGCGGGTAATCATTGGTGTTGGTGAGTGGTTGGAGCGTGTGGAGTGAACAAGGAAAAAATGCAGGACGGCGGCTCGTCATTCAGCAAAGATGCCGTAGAAATTTCAGTTTCAATGTACGGTAGATCCGCCATGACCTGGGGATGTAAATAACGATGCAAAGATAGGGAGACTTTTCGACAGTTGCTCCATTTGGAAAATGCGAATTCATTCACCCATTCCCAAACCTCCCACAAATAATATCTTCTGCAGAAATGCCCGATTCTATTTGAATACCCTTTCATTCCCGTTGGAATCATTATCTTTGGCAGCGAATTACAGGTATCTGAATGGTGGCAAAAACACTGCCAGCAATTTCGGGTTAGTATATCAGACCGCTGAAAGTTTATGAGTAACGAGATTTTCCCTCCACACCCACGCACTGCTTCAAAAGTGTCCCCGACGTTTTTTCCGAACCACCAGCACGCGATCTACAAGCGCCTGGAGGACAAGCACACATCAGTGGAAGTGGAAAATGACCCTCTTGGCACCAAGATGATTATCAACCTGGGGCCTTCCCATCCGGCTACTCACGGTGTGTTGAGGGTGATTCTTGAAATTGATGGGGAAACCATCGTAAAGGGAGTTACGGATATTGGATATCTCCATCGCGGGATTGAGAAGGTCGCAGAAAATAAGACCTATCAGGAGTTCATGCCATACACCGACCGCATGGACTATATTTCTCCCTACGCTAATAATGTGGCCTGGTGTCTGGCAGTGGAAAAACTCTGCGGCATCGAAGCCCCCAGACGGGCGCAGTATATCCGCACCATCGGTTGTGAAATGGCACGCATTTCTTCCCATCTCCTATGGCTGGGTGCTATGGTGATGGATGCTGGTGCCCTCTCCATGTTTCTTTGGACCTTCCGCGAGCGCGAAAATCTTTACGATCTTTTTGATAAAATGGCTGGCGTGAGATTCACAGTGTCTCACAGCAGAATTGGAGGCGTGGCCTTTGACGTGGAAGAAACGGTTCTCGAAGAAATCAGAGCCTGGAATCAGAACATGAAAAAAGAGCTGGCGGACTGGCGCAAACTCCTGGGCAACAACCCCATCTGGGTCAACAGAAACAAAGGCGTCGGTTTCCTTTCAAAAGAAATGGCCGTTGAACTCGGTGTAACAGGTCCTAACCTCCGGGCTTCCGGCGTGCCACATGATATTCGGACTTTCGAACCCTACCTTGTCTATGATGAGGTTGATTTTAATGTTTGTGTCCGGGAAGAAGGTGACTGCCTTGCCAGATATTATGTCAGAATGGACGAAATGGAAGAAAGTTGCAAGATTCTCGACCAACTGCTCGACCAGATTCCGGCCGGAGATATTCGCGTGGACGACGCCAAGAGGACATACCCCTCCAAAAATGAGGTGTACTATTCCATGGAGGGTATGATTCACGACTTTATGATGACAGATGTCGGGGTGATGCCTCCCGAAGGAGTGGAAATCTATCAGGCCATTGAGGGTTCAAAAGGAGAATTAGGTTTCCATGTCAAATCCGACGGTACCGGCTCTCCCTGGCGGGTCAAAATCAATCCGCCCTCTTTCCGAAATCTACAAGCCCTTGAATACCTGATGGAAGGCGCCATGCTAGC